>DYTE01000013.1:9688-28249 GCA_020726135.1 Rickettsia conorii | reverse complement strand
ACATGATTTATATAAAAGACTAGTTGTATCCAGTCAAGTTGACTTTTAAATATTCCTTTCTGAAATGCAAGAATTAATGCTATTTTTTAGTAGCTGACCTTGTTTTAATCAAAAGTACTTTAATGAACTTTTTTAAATTATTGAATTGAAAATCAAACTTAAATAAATAAAAGAAATTGGATGTTACAAAAAATGTTTTTTTATCATATAGCAAACTCTAAAATATACCATATGATAAAAATTGTCGTTATTCCGATAGGTCGGAGTCGGCTACTATTTTACAATTTAAAATTATTATTATGTGAGATTTTTCTGTGGATTATATTTTGGATAAATATGGGAATATTATTAAAGAAGAAATTAATGTAAAGAATATAAAATCTTTTTCAGATGGTGTAAAGATTACAAAAATATTTAAACCAGTTGGATCACAGCTTTCAGCTAAATTTGCTAAAGATACAGGTAATATTATTAAATATGGAAAGATGTGAAATATAGCAGAACTTTGAGAATGAAAAGTGAAAGTTTTTGATGATAATTGAAATGAATGGATATTGGAGAAAGAAGACTATGAAATTTCTTATCAATGATTGGAATGAGACGATGTGGCTATTGATGGAGGAGTTATAGCAAAACTAGATTTACAATTAACTCCAGAACTTGAGATAGAATGAATGGCTAGAGAAGTTTCTAGATTTCTTAATCAAATGAGAAAAGATGTGGATTACAATGTAGATGACAAAGTGAAAATGTATTATAATACAGATGATGATTATATGAAATGAGTAATAAATAGTTTCACTGAATTTTTGTGTTCAGAGGCATTGTTAGAGTCTATTGAAGATTCTAAACAAGAATGAGATATAGTTTCTATATTTAATATAGATGAGATGACAGTTAGTTTTAGTTTGAAAAGATAATCATGACTTCAAAGGAAGAAAAAACTTTATATTCAGATTGTTGTCAGTATGCTTTGAAATATATTTCTGTTTATCCTAAAACTGAAAAAGAGTTGAGAGTTAAATTACAACAAAAATGATATAATACAGATCAAATAAGATATACGATGGATTATTTGAAGGATAAAAAATTTGCTGATGATAGAGTTTTTGTGGATAGTTATATTAGAAGTGAATTAGTAAATAAATGAAAACCTATAATTAACATAACAAATAAACTTTATCAAAAGGGTGTAGATAAAAGTCTTGTAAATGAGATGATGAAACAATATCAAGATGATATCTTGACTGGTATATATCAAAAGATCGAAAAAGAAATAGAATCTTACAAAAGAAAATGAGTGGAATGATTTGATATTATCTATAAGATAATGAGAAAGTGATATAAATTAGAGGATATAAAAAAAGTTATAGAAAATAAAAATAAATAGTGTCCTTTATACTTAAAAAGAATTATAAATAATGAGAAAGTTATATTTATCGGTTTTTGCTATGTTGTCTTTATTTTTATTCGGATGTTCTATTAATAATAATTCTAATGATGAAGTCCTTGTGGATGAAATAGAAGATTCTGTTTTAAATAATGCTTCTGGTAGTTTTGATATTGTAAGTTTTTCTAGAGAAATATTGAGTTTAATGGACAGCGGTTTTTTTGATGAAATATCTAATTTTGTTCATCCTATAAAATGAGTTAGATTTTCTCCATATACTTATATTGATTTAGATCATTCGATGGTTTTATATCCAGATGATTTTCAAGGAGATTTAAATAGTGGTACTCTTTTGTGGGGATATACAGATTGAGCTGGTTTTGAGTTGATTGAAACAAAATATGATTATTTTAAAAAATGGGTTTATTCTACTGGATTTTTATATGCAGACCAAATATTTATAAATCAGAAAATTTCTAGATGAAATAACTTAAATAATATTGATGAAGTTTTTTCTGGAGCTCAATCGATAGAGTATTATTTTGATTGATTTGACTCACAATATGAATGAATAGATTGGCAAAGTTTGACTTTGGTATTTGAAGAATATAATGGATACTATTATTTAGTATGAGTTATACATGGTTCTTGGACAATATAAAATTTTTTATAATTAATTTTAAATAATGTGAAAACGACATAGTATTGCAGCTAAAAAAGCTGCTGGAGACCAGGCAAAAGCTAGAAATTATTCCAAAATATGAAAGATTATTCAATTGGCTGCTAAATGATGAGCAGACCCCTCTATGAATCCATCATTGGAACTTGCTTTACAAAAGGCAAAATATTATAATTTACCTAGAGAGGTTGTAGATAAAGCTATAAAAAAATGATCTGGGCAACTAAAATGAGAGGATCTAAAAGAAGTACTGTATGAATGATATGGTCCTGGTTGAGTTGCAGTTTTAGTAAAAACATTGACTGATAATACAAATAGAACTAGTTCCAATATTAGAATTATTTTTTCTAAATACTGATGAAATCTTTGAGAACCAGGGTCTGTTTCTTGGCAGTTTATACAAAGATGAGTTTTTGTAATAGATTGAAAAATAGAAATTATTAATGATAAGGGTAATAATATAGAGAAGATAATACCTTTAAATATCGAAGAAGCTGAAATGGAATTGTTGGAATTAGATTTTCAGGATTTAGATATAGAGGATGGCAAGATTGTTTTGTTGGTAGAAAAAAATAATTTTATAAATATTAGAGATGAATTAAAAAATAAATCTTATCATGTTATTGATTCTGCAATTCATTATATTCCTGACAATACCTTGTCTTTGGATGAAGAAGATACAAAACAACTAGATGATTTATTGGAGAATCTAGAGGAGGATGAGGATGTAGATTTTGTATATTCTAATGTAAAATAATTTATTTATAAATTACATAAATTTCAATCTTGTAGCATTCTGTATATTTCAAAAAGTTTAATTACTTTATTATAATTTGTTAGATCTTCATATTCCTTTTCAATGGTCTCTATTATTGTTTTTAATTCTCGTAAGTTTGAAGCGTTGTAGTTATTTATTTGTACTATATCTCATAAATTTATAAGAGTATTGTTAATTACTTTGAGTGCCTCTGATGGATTTAAATTTATTCATATACATTTGTTTCATAGTAATTCTGATATTTCTTTGACCTCTATTCAATTTATTCATCTACCATATATATTCATTTGTATTTCTCATTTATATTGTATATTTTCATAATTAGTTATATTTTGTTGCATATTTCTTTCAAATGTGAAATCATTTATTTTTATAATAGGCGGTAATTCTTTTAGAAATTCCCTTAATTCATTCGTTTTATCTTTGCTGTTGTCTAATCAAATTGTGTATGCAAGACTTGGTATAGATCTATATTTATCTCTAAATTTATAAAAACAATAACTTAGTTTTTCGTCTCCACAAATAATTGTATCGCTTATAGTTTTGTTTATTAAATCATCGTTTATCAGTTTATTATATTTATCTTCAAATATTCGTTGATATAAGTGATATCATATAGCTTCATTTTCATCAAATTTTCAGTTATAGTCCTTAATTAATTCTGTTACAATATCTTTGCGTTCCTCTTTTAAATTTTCTCGAAGATTATAAATAAATTCATTTATCAATGATATGTTTTTTTGATTTGATGTTGTAGATAATTTTTCTACAAGTAGTAAGAATGAACGTTTTGAGTTTGAAATAAATTTGATTTTTATCGGGATATAAAATGATTCATTATTCTCTACTATGTCTCATATGATTATGTCTTCTATTTCATTAAATTCATTATTGTTTCATACATTTTTCACAAAATTACTCCATTTTTGTATCAATTTTATGTCATTATATGGATTTCTTTCTAGAAATTTTTCTCCTACAATACTTATATCTATATCTCATATAAATGGGTCCTTTCGTATATTAATTTGTGGTAAGAGAATATTTCTCATTAAATATAAATAAGGATTTTGAAGTGTAGACAAATATTCATTATATTTATTTGTATCTTTAGAAATCTCTAATTCATAGTTTATTATATCATTAATTGTATCCATATCATTTATTCTATCTTCAGTATATTCATTGTTTTTGAGTAACTTCATATTAAAATATTTTAAGTTATATAACTCGTTTGACTCTCTATTTAAATTTCTGACTGTTATTATAGTTCTTATAATCATATAAATCATTATAATTATTGATATAATGGCTATTGGTATTAAGATCTTAATTTTTTCTTTATTTCCATTAAATCGGTGTAATAAAGATTTTAGATTCACTAAAACGTTATTCAAATTGTTTTTTGAATTATCTTTTTCTCTTCATTTATATTCGCCATTAATTATTTCTTCTTTTATATTTATAACTCTTTCCATAATTTATTTTATTAATATAAAATTAATTATTAATATTTATAGAATCATCTATTTCTCTTTCACTTTCTTTTTGTATATCTACCGTGAAAGATATATTTGAATTGTTGATAGTAAACTCTGTTGTTCATAGGTTTATTATTTTTGGATATACTTTTAATGTTTTAACTATGATTCATTTACCCAGTATGAATCTACTTTGTTTCAAATTATTTACTAAATTATTTAGGATAAAGAAATGAGGAGACAATATTCACTTTTTAGCTAATTCTATTTCATCTTGTTTAAATGTATTAATATCTATGTTAAATGTTATTTTATTACTATTCTTATCAAATTTCTGAAAGTTTATACTGAAGCTAGGTAGCTCAGTTTGTTCTAATTTAATATCTGCATATTTTATTAATTGTTTGAAAAAGTTCGTATTAAAGTTCATATCATCTGTTAAGTTATAATACCTTTCAAAGTCTCATATTACTTTACAATCATAATTTATTTCAAATGGATTGAGATAACAGTTTCTGATATATAAATTTATATCCTTATCTCATCTTGATATTATTTCTTTTGTTTCTTCTCAAATTTCTTTTTTAGATAGTGTTGTTGAACTAGACAATCATTCTAAGAATGTATCTAAATATGGAAATACGTTTATGGCACTACTAAATTTTATAGCCTCTAACGATAACAAAGAGTTTTGTATTGATGATATTTGTTCTTCATCTGATATTATGTTTGATATTTCATCTGAAAAAAATCATGCTTTTGTAATTGATTTTTTTATACTTTCTAAATTTTTATGGTTTAATAATATTAAATCTGACAATTGTTCTACAGAATTATTTAGTATTTCTTTTTTTTGAATGTAATTAATATTAGCTTGTATTATCTTATTGAGGTTTTTTATACCATTTACTCATGATAATTCTATATTGTTTGTGGCTCAATGATTTGTTGAGATATATTTTCCAAAAAAATCTTTTATTTTATTAATATTGTTTACTAAATTATTTTCTTTAGTTTGTTCTTGGGTAGAGTAGTTTGTAAGGTAATTACTATACAGATGAAGTGACAGTGATATTAGACTAGTTATTGTGATTGTGATAAATGACAATATAAAAGTTCTTCGGTAATTTATATGATAATGTTTTCTCTCTGCCTTTTGCATATTAATATCATCAAAAATTACCTTTGGTTTATTAGACTCTACCACTTCTTGTATTTTTATATTATCTAGATTTATATTATTAGTTATCTGATTATTGTCGTCCTGATTTATTTTATATATTATATTTTCATTATTTGAACTAGTAAAATTTTCAGAAGTATTATTTTCTTGGTTTAGGACTATTTCTCAAAAATTTATATTATCTTTTTCGTTCATAGTATATTTGTTAAACTAAATATAATATACATATATTATACTTATAAACTACTAAAAAATAAAAAAAAAGCATATTTAATTAGCTTTTTTTTTGACATATTGTGTATTTGTGCTATTTTAATGTTTGAGTTTAAAATATATTTTAAATATTTTATATAATAATGGTCTTGTTATTAGGTCGTAGCTACCATATTGTTCTATTTTTGTACCTCAGAGTGATTCTTTAAATTTACTAACTCAATTTAATGGATGTTCTGGAAATCAAGTAGGAGCTCATCATAGCATATCAACATATGTCATTCAACCTTTTCTAGCTTGTCCAAATATTCTGAATTTTAGATAATGATGTCATCATATATTTGAATATTCTCTGTTTGCAAATCAATATAAATATATTATACGATGTTCATCATATACACATATACTTCATGCTATTATATCTCAGTTTATTTGTGATATAAATAAGTTTCAACGATTATTCTGTGTGATATATCTTATTAATTTTTCATATTGTTGTTTTGGAATTATATTAAATCATTTTGCGCCTCAAAGTTCCTTCCATTTATCATAGAACAATTCATATTGATCAGGTGATGCTACGCCAAACTCTATTCATTTTTTTATAGCTTTTTTTATTCTTTCTTTACATCCTGAATTCATTTCACTTATAAGTTCTTCATCTGATTTGGTTATATCATATATTATATTTGCTTGTGGCATGTTTTCTCTGAATGCGACTTCTAATCAGTAATTATCAAACATTTGTTTACGTATACTAAGTCTCATATTTTTCATGTCTTCTGAGAAATTACCTGTTC
Source organism: Rickettsia conorii (assembly GCA_020726135.1). GTDB lineage: Bacteria > Pseudomonadota > Alphaproteobacteria > Rickettsiales > Rickettsiaceae > DYTE01. Next base: position 21,725 of record DYTE01000013.1, on the reverse strand, counting down.
TAATTCATACATTTTCAAATCTTATAATTTCGTTGAGTAGACACAGTTGGACAAAAATAACCCCTTTTTCTTTTGAATACTTTTTCTTTAAATTGGCCAATTCCTTCCTAACATAATCTTTGTCTGTAGGTAAATCTATTCACATGATTTGTAACCATCTTGTTTTAAATGGTCATATTTTTTTTTCTTTTATAAGTCAAAAATATTCTTTGCCAAATAAATTTATAGTAAAACATGGCTTTTCATATATTTTGGTTTGAATATCTTTTCGCAATTTACTCTGATATAAATTATACACGATTATTGTATTAGAATATTAAATTAGATTTACTCAATATCAATTATTATACAATTATTCATTAAAAATACAACTATAATTAATTTATAACAAGGAAGTTTGCAATAATGTATCAGGCTCCTATTATTAGTATACCAACAAATATGTATATTATGCTTTTTCATATTCTTTGTCGATTTTCTGCTTTTTCTGGATTGGTTAATATTTGAAATGTTTGAAATATTATTATAATTAAAACGATTAGAGAGGTAAGTCACATTACCCAATTTATTATATTATACAATATTGGTATACTTTTGTCTGCCAATAATCATGTTCATATATCTCACAAGTTTTGTGCATTTTTATTTAATACTTCATTTTGTTTTCAGTATACGGCTTCTACAATTTGTTTTGCTCATATTATTATTAGCATAGCTATAGAGCTTCGAGCTATCATTGTTGTGGCTTGTTTTTGTGATGAACCATCTGATTTGCTTATCAATCAAAGCACTTTTCAGGCCAATACCAAGAATAAAACTCACAATACTAAATAAATTACCATTTTTATAAATGGATAAGCTATTTTGTTGTATAATTGATTGGCCAAATCTACTCAGTTTATTCAGACTGCATCTCATGATTGTAACATATCTTCAAATATAATGCTTCCAATATACCTAGCGCTCAATATTATTATTATTCCCAATACTCAATATATAATTAATTGTATTCATTTCTTTGTATCTTCTGCATTACTAGAAAAGAATAGCTTATATGCTCATATTATTCATATAGCTATTCAAACTATTATTATTATTGGAGTTATTACATTTACAATTTTGTTGAATACAAAATTTTTTATACTGTCTCATCATCATATTAATGAGTTTGGTTCTGATGCATCTAGATTTCATCTTATAGGAGCTATTGATCTATCCATTGAGGAATCAAACCTTCATATTTTATCTACTCAAAAAGAAAAACTTAGTGAATTATTATTTGTATTATTTTCTCCAATCGTAAAGTTTGGACTATATCATCATTCTTTATTTACTGTACACTGTACTTCTACAGTTCTTTGTGTCTGTGTTAATGTATTTTTTAATTTTATATTTCCTGCTATCATCGTTGTAGCAGGATTTACTATAAATGTAGCCATATTTGATGATCTAAAAACTTCATTATTCGATTGTGTTTCTATACAATTTATAAATCATTCTGGTATTTCACTGTTATTCTGTGCAATATCGCTTCAGATATTTTCTATAGTAATATTTATACTAGGTTCAGCAAAAAGTGATACAGTATTTCATCAATCACTCAATGTAATCTCTGATATTTTCAAGTCAAAATCAGCATTTGATATATTAAAGAATACTAATCATAATATTGATATTATTAATAATTTAATTGTTATTTTCATTATCTATTTTTATTATTAAAAAATAAATCTGTTATTTCTTTTATTATTGGTAAATGCGGTACATGACTTCGTTGTACTATCATGATAATATATCTTATTAGTATAAATATAGTTGATATTACAATAAATATATTGTGATTTATATATCAATTATAAATTAAATATAAACTTAAAATAAATAGTATTATATATTCCAACAATATTTGTTTGTATTCTATCTTTAATATTAATTCAAAATCGTTTTTACTTGTGTTTATATTATTTTTCAAACTTTCTTTATTGAATATAGTTTTTAATATTCATACGATGTATCATCGTAATTCTTCAGGATTTTTTTTAAATAATAAATTTAATTTTTTTTGTGTTTTTTCTAATATATTTATATCATATAATAATGTTATAACTCTTATTATCAATAATGTTATTACTGATCGAATAACATTCTCATTATTTAGAAACAAACATACAATGGATATTATACCCCAAACCAATATGGATTCTTTTAGTATTGTGTTAGGATTTTCAAAGTCATGTTTTTTGTATCGTATATATATATTGTATAATGGTATGTAGTTTACAATCAGATTTATTTTACTATTTTGTGTTCCATTATTTATATTGTGATTATATTTTACCAATTCTTTGTTTGATATAGCATAGATACTTCATATAACAAGTGATATAGCCAATATAATTGTGGTTACAAAACTTATATTTTGTATTAATATAATATTAGTTAGATAGGAAACTATTTGTAATCATATTGATATTACCAGAATTATTATATTTATATATCATATTTTTATAAATCACTTTATAAAATTTTTATCACTTTCATCTATATCTGTTCTTTTTTTGATTTGGTTTTGTATTAATGGAGAAAAAAACATCAATGCAGACAATGATAATTCTGTTTTGTTATTATATGTGTTTTTATCATTTATCATTTTATTTTATATCTGTTGATATAAATTGACTTTCCTGTGGTGATGCTAATACCTTAACTCAGACATGTTGAGGTCATGCAAATATTAGTCATTCTCATATTCCACATGATACAAGTCTTCTTTGTTCTGCCTCAGATAATCAAAGTAAATTATTTAATGATTTTATAGAGGTTGTAGACTGCTTTAGTAGTATTTGTAGTGCAGAGTTTGATATAATTGGTTTTCAATACTCACTTTTTACAAAATCTTCTATATCTTGTGATATTGTTGTTATACCAACTCAATACTTTCTAGCTCTCTTTATTAGTCCAAATAAAAATTCTGCAGAAGTCTTATGTTTTAGCATTATCCAAGCTTCATCACAAACAAGTAATCTTTTCTTTTTATGAGATCTTACTTTTGTTCGTATAAAATTCAAAACATTGAACATTGCCGGTGTCTTTAGTACATCTTCCAAGTCTCTTATACTAAATACTGTCATGGCGTTATTTATATCTACATTTGTATAATTGTTAAAAATTTTTCCAAAAGTTCATGTTACGTATTTACTAAGTTTCAATGCCATTTTATCACCGCCATTCATACCATCAAGAGTATTCATTAGATCTTCCATAATTGGTGGTTGTTTTCACTCATAACTAGTATCATCAAACGAAAATCACTTTAAAGTATATGTATTTTGGAGTGCCTTATCTAATAGTGCCTCGTTCTCTGTATCTAAATCTCAAATCAATAATTCTATAAGTCATATTAAGTTCATTATTTGACTTCTTAGTAAGTCTCATTTTCAGTATTCTATATCTTCAATCTTTGGTGGGATATCAAATGGATTTAAGAATTGTTGTGAACTTGTTGCTATATTTACATATGTTCATCCTACCTTTTCACATAAATCTTTATATTCGTTTTCTGGATCGATAACTATTGTATCAATTCAATTTACTAAATATCTTAATATTTCTAATTTTACTGTAAATGATTTTCATGCTCATGATGTTGCCAATATACAACTATTCATGTTTGGTAATTTATTGTTAAATCTATCAAATATAACCAATCATCCAGTATAACTGTTTACGCCGTATAGTATTCAAGTATTTTGCAATAAATCACTAGACATAAAGGGAAAGCTTCCAGCTAATGATGATGTAACACTGCTTCTTGTTATTCATAAATCATCTGTACAAATTGGCAATGCACTATTAAATCAATCATCCATCCTTTGTGTTGAGTTTTTTAATTTTATTCAATAACCTGATATTTTTTGTTCAAATTTTCTACCGGTCTCTTTTAGTTTTTCTTCTTTTTCATCATATATATTTATATAATATCATAGTTCGAAATACCTTTCTTCACGAGTTGTCAATTTTTGTCTTATGTCTTCTACATCTCTATATTGCTGTTCTATTTCAGTATCCAATGTAATTCATTTTGATACTGATTCATTAATTTCTGCCTTTAATTGGGTGGCTTTTTGTTTCAACATTCATTGTATTGAGGCATCATCTTCAGGATATACAATAAAACTCATATCTCGTTTACCATTGAAACTAAACATATCTCTAGTCCATAAAGCATCTATATATGATGGATAGCTTTGTACATAATATGATTTTCCAAACAATCCAGAGATATTAAATTGTGTACTTTTAAACTCTCGGAATGATGGAGCAATATGAGATTTATAATCTGATATTGTGCTAGAATAATGTTTTTCTACCTCAGATATATATTGTCTTAATGTGCTTGTTAGTTTTTTATCTGAGTAATCCTTATCTGGCATTTCTATTATTAATTTTATTTGTTCATTTAATCACTTATTTCTTAAAATTGGATTTTCTTCTATTTGTTCATCTGTTCAGCTTTTAGAATTTCATGATTTTGTTAAATTCTTTTTTTGAGGAAAAATTGATTCTATAAGTTTATCTAAGAATCATTTTCTGTTTTTTATTTCTTTTGTTTTTTGTTTTGAAAAATCGAAATTAACTTGTCATCCATTATCCACTTGGGCAGTATAATTTGTATCAAATACGATGTTTTTTAACTTTTGTTCCATGTTTTTTTTATTTTTTTGTAAAATCCTTTATGCCTATTAATTATATTGAAATTGGATTTTTTTATCAAAAATACGTTGTTTTATATGTATGTTCGTTTGACATATTTATAAAATATTATAGTATATTTTCTGCGTTTCGATCAATTTTGAAATTATTTTGATTTATTTTTAATTTGGTATAAATTATATCTATAAAATTTCTTAAATTCGGTCATTTTAAAATTATGTTGTATCTGTATTTTCCAAATATTTTGTATATTAGTGGAGGAGTTGAGTAAATTTCAAGTTTTTCTATTTGATATTTTTCTTTTAGATAAAGTAATTCTTTGTATAATTTATCTACTTTGGTAAATAATCTTTCTTCTATTTCATTTTTGTACATTATTACACATATATCTGAAAATGGAGGATAATGATTTTTTTGTCTAAATAAATTATCTTCTTCAAGAAAAAGTTTTTTATTCATTTTGCAGGCATTTCTTATGCTATAACTCTCTGGATTATGTGTTTGTACTATAAAGTTTCTGCAATTATGATTTGAAAATGTATCGTACAAAAATTGAAAATTATTTTTTGCAGCTGAATAATCAGGTATACTTAATCATAAATCTGCATTTAGAAATATAATTAAATCAAGGTTAATTAATCTTATAGGTGTATTTAATAATGATGTTCATATATAAATTTGAGTATCTTTTTTATTTATAATTTCAGTTATCTTTTTGGGAGAATTTGCCTTTTCTGATTCTACTATTTGTATATTTGTCTTATATTCGTTTTCTAATATTTCTCATATTTGTTGTGTTCATATGCCAAATTCTTTTATTTTATCTGAACCACAATGTGGACATTTTTTGGGATAATTATATTGAGATTTGCATATGTGGCACAATCAAATTTTATCGTCATTTATTTTGTGATAACTTATACTTATATCGCATTTATTACATTTAGGTACGTATCAACATTGTTGGCAAAATATTCAATTAGAAAATCATTTTTTGTTTACTATTATTCAAATTTTTTTTCATTGTGATATATATTTTTTTATACCATTTTTGCTTATTTCAGAAAAAATATGATCTTTTTCTTTTGTCATATCGACTAGAAATATTTTTTTATCGTTATTATTAAATAATTCGTAGTTCAATATCTAGATTATAATTTAAAATATATAGAATATAACTTAGCTATTTTTTTATTTTATTCAATTTGTTTTTAGTTTTTTTTATAAAAAAAAGGAAGGAAGGTAAAGAATTTCCCTACCTTCCTAGAAGAGTATACTATTCAGCTTTTTGAGCTTAGGATCTTATCGCGATCCTGCCTACTCTAGATTGGCTCTTTTATTATACATAAAATTTTTGTATTTGTCAAATTTTTGAGGACTTTTTTAATAAAAGTAATTTGACCCATCATTCAATCGAAGATATTCTATCTTCGAAGAATTTAGTGTCAAATTTTCATAATGAGGGGTGGTAGGGGCGTGGCTGCTAAGTGCTAATTTAAAGTGTTGGTACTATCTATATTTATCATCTTGACCAAAGCGAATGCGTAGTGGAAACATCTCTCTATGGCTAAAAGGGATTTCTCTATTCGCTATATTCAATCGAAATAACAGCGTAAGGTAGACCTGGGTGTAGAGTGGATTAATTTTTTTCACTCTTTATATAGGATAAGACGCATATCCCGATAAGTCGGGATAACGTCGTAACTATCTATAAGAATGTATTTCATTATTATATGGCAGTCAAAATCTTTTCTAGATTTTAAAATATTCAGACTCAAACTTTGATTGATTTTTTTGATAAGATTCTTATCATACTGCTTATGAACTTACTTAATAAAATTAGACTTAATACTCTAAATGTAGAGAATTTTAATTGATCTTTTAAAATATCAAAAGAAATTTTTGATATATTAGATATTGGTGAAGATTTAGTAGCATGGAAAATGAAAAATGATGAAATTGCTATATTTAGGAAATATAAATGGGACTTTTTTGTAGAACAGATGAAAATGTATAGATTTTTAGATGAATTTGAAAATAAGTATAATATTAAACTAGATAAATCTGATATCTTTAATTTTAACTTAGAATCTGATGATATAATTCGAGACTTAAGTGATTTTTCTGATTTTAAGGTCCAATATTTCAAAAAGTGACAAGACTTTATTAGATGACTTTATCATTTTGCACAACCAGTAGTTTTGGGAAAAAATAAGAGAATTGTTCTAAATTGAAGTAATAGTTTGAGAAAATTTCTAGATTGAAAGGATTTTTCTGTTAGTTTCTGTCTTTAGATTATTTTTTGAAAAAATATATTTATATGTTTTATAGTCTCATTTAGATCAGAAGTTTTATTACAAATTTCTTTTAACTCTTTTCATCAACTTATGCCTTTTAAATATTGATGTAAGTATTTTCTAAAAAGTAATGCCGTGTATTTTATTTTTTTATAGTGTTTCTCAATATTTATTGATTCTATATCTTCCAAATTTGGTTTTATTTTTTCTATTCATAAATTATCAGGTTTTAAATCTGATGTAAATATTTCATACTTAGCTAAAAGTTTTATATGTTCTAATATAGTTTCATATTTATCTTTTGTTGTTGGAATATGATTTGTGAATATTCGAGGATTTCATATAGCTGCTTGTCCTATCATTATACCATCTAAATTACCTATTTTTTTATTTATATCACTATGGAATTTTATTGCTCAATTTCATATTATTTTACAATCTTTGTTTGCTTTTTCTTTTAGTTTGTAAATGAAATTTCGATCTCATTCTCAAGTATATAGTTCTTTTAATGTCCTACAGTGAACTGATATTATATTGCAATATTTGCTAGCTTTAACTAAGAAATCCATTTGTTCTTTTTTATCCTCTTCATTTAATCATGTTCTGCTTTTTACACTAAAAGGTACTTTTAGATTTTTGGATAATGTTTTTATAATATTGATTGTAGATCTTTTATTTTTTAATAATGCTGATCATCATCCAGATTTCATAACATTATTTGCAGGACAACCAGTATTTAGCTCTATTCAAAATAAATTATTTCAATATATTTTTTCAATATCTAAAGCTGTTTGTAAAAGTTTTTCTTTATTTCATCCAAAAATTTGTAAGATTAAAGGATTTTCAAATTCTGTATGTATTATATGTTTTATTACTTTGTCTGGATTTGCAATATAACCATCAGAAGTCATAAACTCTGTCCAGAGTAATAATTTATATTCTGGATTTTTATTATATTTTTCAAATATTCTTTTTGTAATTACTCTACATGGTAAATCAGTAATTCAATCCATAGGAGCTAGAGCTAGAAGCATAGGAAGTATAAAGTTTTCAAGTAAAAAATTATCAATTTGAAAGTGCAAAATTATTTAATTATTTTTTTACAATGAATTTTGATACAGCATTTTGTATGATTTCTGAAACTATTTCCAATAGTTTATTCGTTTTTGTTCTTCATTTATAAGTTAGATTGTCAAACATTTTTTTTCTAATTGATCTAGTTAATTCTATTTGTACTCATTTATTATAATAATTTGTGTTACAAATATTATTTTTTCCTTTTCAACTGAAATTTCATCGGTATATTATTTCTGTATTTAGGTTGTGTTTATTAAGTGCTTCTGCTATTTCTTTTTTTAATCTATCATCCATTCATCAAATATATATCATGTCCTCATTTCAATTACAGCCATGTATTGATATTGTTATTTTAGATTTACTAATTATTTCTTTTGCTTTTGGTTCGTCGAATTTTTCGCTAGTAATATGGAGTATTCTATTATTTTCTTTTTTAATTCAATTAAATGTATAATAAGAAAAATTATCTTTAGCAATACCTTTTACAATTTCTGTTGTACCAGGTTCTATTCATCATCCGTGTGGTGTAAATATTACGATATCTGGATTGTTTGTTTTGTAATCTATTGTAAAATCTATTCATTCTTTTTCAGTTTTTATTAGTTCATTGAATGATCAATAAATATCTTTCATGATTTCTTTAAAACCTATTAATTAAATTTATAAATAATAATTTTTATTGTAATAATCATTTTTAGTTTTGTTTGTTCAATATGTATATTTTTTAATTTAAAGCAACATTAAATCGATAACTTATTATATTAATGATTGATAAATTAATTCGTATATTTATATATAATTATCTTTTATATAACTTATTATTAAATGACAGAATTTATTCAGCCTTTTATAGATTGGTATATCGTTCATATAAATTATTGGACTATTTGATTGTTGATGACAATAGAAAGTTCTTTTATACCATTTCCATCTGAGATTATAATGCCACCAGCATGATGGAAAGCTTTTCAGTGATTATTAAATCCTTGACTAGTGCTATTGTCTTGATGATTGGGTGCTTTGTTTTGAGCACTTATAAATTATTATTTAGCTTTATGGTTATGAAGAAAAATAATATACAGCTTAGCAAATACTCGTATTGCTAAAATTTTATTTATAAATACAGACTCTATTCAAAAATCTGAAATATATTTCCGTAAACATTGAAAAATATCTACTTTTATAGGTCGTCTTATACCTGCCATTCGTCAGTTAATTTCTATTCCTGCATGATTATCTAAGATGAATATATGACATTTCGTATTATATACGTTTTTAGGTGCCAGCATATGGAATATTATATTATTTGTTTTCTGATATGTTCTATGACAAAATTGGGAAATAGTAAAAGAATATAATCATATATTTACAAATGCTATTTATTGATTGATCATAATATTGGTTTTATTTTTTGTGATAAAATATTTTTACAAAAGGAATAAAAGGTAATTTATATTTAATTCTATGATTTTATGAAAATAATTATATTAGAAAACATTCGTAGTGCTTATAATGTTTGAAATATCATTCGTACTGCAGACGCTTTGTGATGGAATGTTTGGCTGAGTGGATATACCCCACATCCAGATGAACAAATTAAAGTAGTAAAGACTTCTTTATGAGCGGAAGAAAATGTTTGATTAAGAAGATTTGATGATACTTTACAAGCTATTGAGTCTGCCAGATATAATTGATGTCATGTATTTGCTTGAGAGATAGTTAATAATGCAAAACCATTAAACAATATTTGAAATTTTTATAATGAAAATGTCGCTTTGATTCTATGAAATGAAGTAGATTGAGTGTTGAAATCTACTTTAAAATTAGTTGATGAAATTTTGTATATTCCTATGAATTGAGTTAAGGAATCTATGAATGTAGGTCAATCTGCAGCTATATTTATGTGGGAATTGTGAAAGTAATTAATGTTATATATTGTTTATAAAATCATTTAATTTTTTTGCAATTTTTGCATATTCTAATATTTTATTGCCAATATCTCAAGATAAGATTTCTTTATTACTTATTTTTTTATTAATTAATCGATCTTTGTATTGTAAATATTTTGTACTAGTTTGATTTGAGTTGAACTCTTTTGATAATTTTTTTAATGGTGTATGATATGAAAACACACCTCAAAATACTCTTATAAAATCTTTATTTTTTATTATCTTTTCAAACTGATTCCAGTTTTTGTATATATTTTTTCTGATTAAATTAGTTACTTTTGTGCTTGGATTGCATATTTCTCAGCTAAAAAAACTTTCATTGTTTTGTATGTGTATATAGTATCATGCTAACTCGGACTCTCTTCATCAAATCGAAATATTAGCTCATAAATTTATTTTGTAAGGATTCTTACGATTTTTTGGAAATTTCATATCTTTATATATACGGAAGGTACATTTTCTGACTTCAAGTCAAAAAATAGTATCGTCAAATTTTGAAATTTCCTGAATTAAGAATAATATTAAATTATCGAAGCTTCCTTTTATTTTTTAAGTAAAGTGGTTTATATAACTCGAAGAATTTTTTATCATTAAAGTCTTCTAATTATTTTAAAAATTCAAATGTTTGTTTATGTAATATTTATTTTTTTAATATATTAAATGTTTCCATTGCTATCATATATTCTTCTTTTGTTGGTATTACCATAACTTTTACTTTTGAGTTTTTATCCGATATAATTCATTCTGTTCATGTATTTTTTTTGTTTTTATTATCTAATTTTATATTAAAATATCATAATTTTTTTATTATTTTTCTTCTTATTATTCGTGAATTTTCTCATATTCAAGCAGTGAATATTAATATATCTAATCATCATATTAGTGCTATGTAAGATCAAATATATTTTATAATTCTGTTTATATACATATTTATTGCTAATTTGGACATTTCATCTCATTTATTTTCTCATTCCAAAATTTCTCTCATATCACTTGATGTTTCCGATATTCACAAAAGTCATGATTTCTCATTTAATATAATACCAATTTCTTCAGTGGTTATATAATCTTTCTTTGAGATAAATTCTATTATTGCAGGATCGATATCTCAGCATCTTGTTCACATCATTAATCATGCTAGAGGAGTCATTCACATAGAAGTGTCTATTACTTTTCAGTTTTTTATGGCTGTAATACTAGCACCATTTCATATATGACAACTTATTATTTTTTGTTTTTTAATATTTAGGTTTAATATCTTACATGCACTCTTGCTTACATAGTCATGTGATATTCCATGAAATCAGTACTTTCTTATCTTATATTTTTGGTAATATTTATATGGTATTGGATACAAAAAATTTTCTTTCTCCATATTTTGATGAAAAGCAGTGTCAAAAACTGCTATTTGTGGTATGTTTCACAATATTTCTTTGCAGGCTAATATTCATTCGATATTAGCTGGATTATGTAATGGTGCTATTTCTGAGTATTTATTTATTACCTCTAAGCTTTTCTTTGTTATTATTGTGGTTTTAGAAAAACTTTCTCATCCATGTACAACTCTGTGTCCTATAGCCTCAATTTCATTAATATTTTTTATTGTAGCATTCTTTCATATTGTTAGAAATCATAAAACTTCTTTTATTGCGTCTTCATGATTTTTGATATTTATTTTTTTTTCAGTTTTTAAATCTAATTTTATATGTTGTGCAATACTTCATTTTAGTCATATTCTTTCTATTGTCCCTCTTGCTAGGCTTTCATTTTTGGGCATATCAAAAATTTCATATTTCAATGAAGAACTTCATGAATTTATTACTAATATTTTCATTTTGATGTTGTAATTCTAAATATTTATTCTTTCAATTTGAATGAATTTAATATTATGTTTGCTCATTCCAAGAATTTATTAAAACTTTCTTTAGTTGCAGTATAAACTATAGAATAAACAATATTATCTTTTGATATCATAAAAGTCTGTTGCGATTTTAAATTTTT
>DYTE01000013.1:0-9588 GCA_020726135.1 Rickettsia conorii | reverse complement strand
CGTTCTTTTGGAAAACTAAATAGAAAGTTTTCTGACTTATTTTCATAAACTAAAGTATTATTTTCAATATCTTCTGATTGGTCACTTATAGATATGTTTCATGTTTCATTAATATTACTAGATTTTAGAGAACATCAAAAAAATAGAACAGATCATAGTAGAATAAACACTAAATAAACTTTTTTCATTTTTAAATTATTTTTATTTAAATAAATACCATATTTAATATTTAATTGTTTGTTAATTTCAACTTTTAATTTGTTAGATACCTTTTTTTCAAACAAATAATGTGTTATTAGATTCTCTTCGGGATTTTGTTTTATGTCAAACCTTGTCTACATATGTCAATATGTCTATTTTAAATCAAGCTGTCTTTCACAAAGTAAATAATTCTTTTTTTCAGAACATATGGTAATATCTTGTACTTATATCTTTTTTATTTTTCCATGGTATATCTAAATCTCTATAATTATGTAATCATATAGTATATAATGTTTTTATTAGTGATTTTATAACTACTTTTAGATGTTTTTTAATAAACCATCGAGATATAGATCGGTTTGTCATTATAATAAGTCAGTTATATTTTAGAGCTTTATAAAAATTTTTTAATAAATATAGTCTTTCTTTATGACTTGGAATATGTTGAAAGCTTGCTATTCCTATAATAATGTCTATAGATTCTTGTTTAAGTTTTTTCGTATAATTTGTAATGTCATCGCATATAAATTTATTTGTTGTATTATCCTTTTTTGCTAATTCTAAAAGTTTATCTGATATATCTATTCCAATATAATTGATTTTTATGCTATCAAGATTGTTATTTAAAAATTTTATTAATCTACCTCATCAACATCAAAACTCTAAAATCGATATACTTTTTTTATTAATTTTTTTTATTTCATTTAAAATTGTTTGTCCATCTGATCGATGTTTGTTCCTTGTGTAATAATATTTATTTGCTTCTTTGTTGTAGAAGTTTTTTAAATCAGTTTTTATATTCATTATTCAAAGATTGATTGATTATTAAATTTGTTTTCTTCGCTTTGTATATCGGATTTCGGTTTTGCTAATTTTATAAAATCTGATATATCAAAATGTATTTCTTCTCACTCTATAAATATTTTTTTGAAATGTAATAGGTAAAGTAATATAAATGCTGTCATCCTAACATCATTCTTACAATACTTTTTGAACTCTTCTAAAAATTTTTTATCTCATGTTTCTTGGTATTTTTTCCGTAATACTTCTCATTCTGTTCCAGAATCTAATGTTTTTTGTATTCAAATTAATGCCTCTCCAAGTTTATTAAGTCAAATTCTTTTACCAGATATATTCCATATAAAATAAAAGATATCCAGACTTTTTTTATTTATTATTTCTAATTCCTTATTATTAAATCATCATTGTTTTATTGTAATTGGATTATCGAATGCAAAACTATTAAATCATATTATATATCAATCGAATTCTATCAATGTCTTGGCAAAATCATTTAAGTTGTTGATGTCTATATAATAATAATCCATTTTTTCTATTCATGGTTTCATAGAATAGGCTAGTAGAAATTTATATGATTCTAAATTATCTGACGCACCAACTGTGGTTTCTATGTCATATACTAAATATGGTCTATCCATAATTGTATTGTAATTTCATGTTTTAAATTCATCAAACAATATTTGTTCTATAGATCTTTGGCCTAGTTGTTTTTCTTTTTTAATAATATATGTTTTTAATAAATTTTGTAATTGAGATTTATCACCTATTGGTAAAGACAATTGAATTCTTTCTTGTTCATCTATTATTTCCAATGTTATATTATTTTGAGATAATCTAAAGAAAGGTTCTCATCTTTCAAAATAGTAAACATCGTTACCTTCTTTAAAGATATGTTTCACCAAATCATTTATTCATTCACATTTTTCTTTTTTAATTATTGAATAAAGATTTGGTATAAAATTATTTTTAACATTTTTTATTTCTTCTATAGAAAATTTTTTATACATTATATCTTATTATTAGTTTAAATGTTACTTGTATTTTAGTCTATTATAATTTGCTACGACAGTAGGGTCTATGTTATTTATATAATTTATTGGATCTACTAAAAATTCATTAATTTGATTTTGATTGTCTTCTTTTAAGTATATTTCAAAATTATTGATAAATAAGTCTTCTTTTTTTAAAGTGTTGTTTATATCTTTATCATTCTCTATATTATATTTAAAATATAATTGTCATAATTTTTTTGATTTTACATCATAGTCTCAAATAAAATTTATACTATTTATTGAAAAATCTATTAATATAATTTTATTATACTCTGCTATGTCTTTTGGCATTATTCATAAATATCTTTCTAGGTCCTCAATTGTTATTATTATATTATTACTTCATTCTTGTGTTGTAGATATGAATTTCTTTTTATGTGATATAATTTCTCATATTATATTTGGTATGGTAATATGATTTGTGTTGATATTATTTAAATATTGTTTAATTTCATTTTCTATATTTTTGTCAGATATTGATATATCTTTTATATTAAAGTTTTCCATAATGATTTTATAATATGTTTTTATTTTTTCTTCCTCTTTTAGAATGTTTATTTTATTTCAATTACATTCCATTATATCAATATTATTTATTTCTTTATTATCATCTTTTATTTTTTCCATTTTATCTAATATTATGTCGCATGTTGATATATTGTTATTTGATAAAAATATATTTATATTGTTTTGTATATACTGATATATCTCTGTAATAGTGTAATCTTTTTGTTTGATTATATTTGAAATTGTATTGTTTAGATCGTCGTATTCGTTTATATTTATGCTTTCAATTATTGGTTTATTGTCTATGTTTTTTATTATAAATCATAAATATAATGGTATATTTGAATCATCTAGTTTAATTGATAAATATCAGCTAATTTTTATTTTATTTTCTGAAACTTTCTCATTAATTATTCTTAAAAATGATAGTGATTTTAAGTTCTGGAGCATTTTATAAATTTCGCTTTCTGTTTCTGCTGATATATCACTATCTTTTGTATTAATATTATCTAGCTCTTTGTTTACTAATTTATGTTTTAATCATATGTATCATTCTAGATTATCACCATTGTTTATTATATTTAAATCTTTTATTATGTTTTCTATTTCTATTTTTTTGGCTTCAGTTACTTTATATTTTAATTTATTTAAAACATTAATAATATAATTGTTGTTAAATCGATATGTGACATCAAAATAAAAGTTGTCTATTTTATCGGGATTTTTTAAAATTGACTTTGTATAATTTATATATGAATCAAAACTAATGTTATTTATTATATTCTCTTGTAAATTATTATATATTAATTGTTGATATGATATTAATTTATAATTATTCAATATTTTGTTATTATAAAGTGAAGAATTTATATATCATTTGTTTAGTTGACTTTGTATTTCTAGAAAAATTTTTAATGTTTTGAATGTAGTATGGTACTCGTCACCACATGATAGAAATATTTCTTCTAGTTCTGGTCTTGTGTCCTTTGAATAAAGTATATATTTTTTCATACTTTCACAAATATTTTTTTTGTATTTAGTTTTGCTTAATTCATTAAATATCTTTTGCAAACCTTTATAATCATTTGAAATATTATATATATATAAATTGTCTATAAAATTTTTTATATAATAATCACAGGTTTTATTGAATATTCTAAATTGGTATATACATTTTGTATAAAAGGTATTTTCTATATTTTCATTTATTGGTAAGGATACAATATTTTTCATAGATTTGTTAATCTCATTTGAATTTGAAAATATTGTATTATTTATAAATACTTCTAATTCTTTTAAATCATATCATGTCTGAGAAAAATAAAATTTTCAATTTATAGGAGAGATATTATACAGAAATATATTTCTGGGCATCACAAGATCTTTGTATAATATAAGATTGTCTATAGATAACAACAATTCTTCGTTTGTTTCTAGTACGCCATTTGTAATATATGCTGTTATATCATTATTGTCTATATTTTGATTTAATTTTTTGTTAAATTCTCATATAAGTTTAGTTTTCTCTATTGTGAAATTATCATTTATGTCCAATAAGTTTCTTGTGCTTAGGGTTTTTGATATTAATAAAACTCATACAATGAATATTACTATAAAAATTAAATATTGAAAAAAAACATTATATGTTTTTTTATAATTTTTTTCTATTGTTTTTATTATATTTTCATTATATAAAGTGTTTTCTTTCATTGTTTTGTTTGTATAAATATTCAATATTTATTGAAATATAATAATTTTATGTTTTTTTTCAAAAGAAAAATATATTTTCTATTGCAATTTGCCTATATTTATTTATATGTGCGCTGTATTTTTATTTTATAAGTTTTTTATAATGAAAAAAAGTTTATTAGCTATGTTCGTTTTAGCTTTGGCTACTTTATTAGTTGCTGGATGTATGAATAACAATTCTGAAGAAGTTGTATTAGATGATGTTGTTGCTGAAGAAGAAGTTACATTGGATTTGGCTGTAGAAGAAGAAGCAGTTGTTGAAGAAGCTGTTGTTGCTGAAGAAGAAGTAGAAGAAGTTGCTGCAGAAGTATTAGCAGAATAATTAGAAGCTTAAGATATCTTGAAATAAATCAGGATAAAATTAAAAGAGAGCAATTGAAAAATTGTTCTTTTTTTATTTTTTGTAAGAAATATGGAATTTCGCTTAAATAAGTATGTACAAGAAAATCTTGGTATATCTAGAAGAAAATTTGTATCTTTGGTACAAGACTGAAAGGTATTCCTAAATAATAATATCGTAGAATCTTATTCTCAACTACTAAATTGATGAGATATATTGGAAATAAAATCTATTGGACTAAAGAAAAAAATAGAAATGTTAGAATCTAAAGTAGATATTATTATATTTAATAAGCCTATGGGTTTTGTATGTTCAAAAAGCGATTCACACAACAAAACTATTTATGAGTTATTACCAAAAGAATTTTATAATTATTTTTATGTTGGTAGATTAGATAAAGATAGTAGGGGATTGTTGATTCTAACGAATAATTCTTCATTGGTAGATAAATTCCAGCATCCAAGTAATAATATAGAAAAAGAATATTTAGTACAAATAGATAGAAAATTTTCTGCTAATGATTATAAAAAAATTAAAAAGTGAATTATAGATGAATGAGAATTATTACAAGTTAAGACTGCTAAATTTTTTGAAGAAAGAAGAAGTTTTTTTATAAGAATTATACTCTGAGAGTGAAAAAAAAGACATATTCGTAGAATTCTTCAGAATTTGTGATATAAAGTATTGGATTTGCAAAGAGTTAGAGAGTGACAATTTGAATTATGAAACTTGAAAGAAGGTAATCGAATAAGATCTAGAGTTTAAAATTAATATTAAATTTTATTTATAAATCGTTTATATTACTTATGTTTAAGACTATTTTTAGATTAAAATGAAGAGATATAAATTTCTTAGTAAGAAAGAGAAAATATTTTTCTACTAAATTTTTTGGTTTTTTTTATTTTGATCAATATCTAAATTTAAAATTTAATCAAATTTCAGTTAATATTCCTTTGAAATACAATAAGAAGGCAGTTTATAGAGCGTCTTTGAAAAGACAGATTATATCTTATTTGCAGGACAATAGCTTTATTGAGAAGGATATAAATGGTAGGTTCTATAAGATATTTATTTCTATGAATAAAAATAATATATCAGAGATAAAAAGTCAAATTGAAAAATTTGACAAACAACAGGCAAATCATTATATTCTAGGTGAGTTTAAGAAGAGTTTTTTATTTTTTTTGAGCAAACTATGAAAGTAATTTGAAATCCAATTAAAGGCGTAAAAGATTTTTTTTCTAATAAATTTGGTGATATTGAAAAAAAGCTTGATAAAGATGTAGATGAATTACATAAGATTGATGGTAGTTTAGAAAAATTTCAAAAGTTATCAAATGTAACAACCGAATCTTGCAAATGCTCTGGATGGAGTGATAGAAAGATGATTAAATTTTGGTTATTTGCTTTGTTAATATGAATTGTTTGATATTTTGCATACAATGTTTTGAGTTTTATTTTTATGGTTATTTCCGCATATATAGTTTCTATGATTGTGGAGTCGTTGATATTCTGGTTTCAATCAATATGATTTAAAAGAGGATTGTCTATATTCTTATCATATTTAATATTTATATTAATATTACTTTTATTATTCTTAATAGTTGTACCATTTCTTATTAATCAGACCATTGAACTAGTTTCTATTGGTTTAAATTATTTAGCTGATTTTCAAAGGAATCTTTCTACAAATTGAGTTGATAGTATGATTAGAAATATGGATATATTACCTGAATCTTTCAAAAATTATTTTTTTGAATATTTTGGTAATTCTGATTTTTTGTCACAAATTCAGAATGCATTACAACAAAATTTGTCAGAAATTATATCTGTAGGAAAGGAATATATTACAAAAGCGGGAGTTATTATAATTTGATTTGTGTCTAGTTTTACAAACTTTTTGGTAGATTTCTGAATATTTATCACTTTAGCAGTTTTGTTCTCTGTAGAGAAGGATATAACAATAAAATTTTTGGCTAAATTATGATGAAAAGATAACTATGAAATAATATGTCTTAAGATACAAAAAATGTATAAAAAATTAGCCATATGGCTCAAAGCTAGACTAGCTATGAGTTTGTTTATTACTATAGCTATGTGGATTGCGCTAGTAATTATGTGATGGTGTGGCGTAGAAATACCAAATAAACTTTGAATAGCTGTATTTACATGATTATTGGATATTATACCATATATATGACCATTTATATCTGGAGCCATATTAGCTATAGTATGATTGCTTTATAATACGATATGGGTTTCTTTTCTTTCTGTATGAATATTGTATATAATAAATGTTATACAGGGAAGTATTTTAACACCATTATTTATGAATAAAGCTCTATGAATAAGCTCTGTTTTAATATTTGTTTCAATGGTTTTATGATGAATGATTATGTGATTCTTCGGGGTATTATTAGCTGTCCCTATAGCTGTTATTATCACATTATTGCTTCAAGATAAAGAACAGTTAAATCAAAAAGAAGAAAAATGATATAGTATTTCAGATGCAATATCTAGGTCTGCACTTAAAATTATAAATAAAATACCTTCTAAAAATAAAAAAAATAATACTCAAGTTAAATCAAAAAAATAATTTTTTAATTTAAATTAAAAGAAATTTAATGAAACAGAAATTTTTGTTGTTTTATTATAAAATGTTGGCTTTTTTTGCTAAAAAATATATAAAAAAACATAAACCTTTTGTAATTGGTATAAATTGAAGTGTAGGTAAAACCTCTGCTAGAATGATTATATATCAAACTTTGTCTAAATTTATAAACAATAAAAAAATTTACACTTCTAGTAAAAATTTTAACTGAGAACTGTGATTATCATTATCTATATTCCAAGTAGAAGAATTCACCCCTTCTATTTTTTTGTTTATAAAGATTCTTTGAAAAGTAATTATAAGATATTTCTTTTCTAAAAAGCCATATGATATTTTAATATTAGAATATGGTATAGATCGTCCATTGGAGATGGAATTCCTTTTGGAAATAGTACAACCAAATTTATGAGTATTTACAGCAATAGATTCTGTTCATTCTATGCAGTTTGGTAATCCTGCTAATATAGCAAAAGAAGAGAAAAAGATGATACAAAATACATGAGAATTTGCATTCTTAAATATAGATGACCAATACGCAATGTCATTGTTGGATAATATTGAAATAGATTATCTTACTTATCAAACTGAGTGATATGATAGTAATTGAGATATATCATTTGAGAATGAAAAATTTTCTTATGATGATGAAAAACTATTGGTTAATTTTGATTTAAAAATAAAAGAAAAAAATATAAATATTACAACTAATCTTATATGAAAAGCACATTATGGTTATATATGAGTTTCTTTAGCTATTTTAGATATTATAAATTATAGAGATGGTAAACAATCTATATTTGATAAATTTGAAGATTTGTTTTTAGATTATAAATTACAATCTGGAAGGTTCTCTGTTTTTGATTGAGTAAAAAATTCTATTCTATTCGATTCTACTTACAATGCATCTCCTTTAAGTGTAAAAAAAATACTAAATACAGTTCACAATATTAGAAAAGATATTTTTCCGGATAGGGAAATATGGCTTATGCTTTGAGACATGAGAGAACTTGGAGACTTAACAGAATCAGATCATAGAAAAGTAGCATGATATGTTCATTCTATAGCTGATAGGGTATTTTTAGTTTGAGATAATATGACTAACTATTTCAAAGATGAGTTGGAAAAAATTTGATTTGATATGTCTCTTGTCCATCAATTTAATGATTCTATATCTTTGTGAAATTTTGTTAAGGATAAATTAGAAAAAGAGAAAACTAAAAAATTAATAATATGAAAGGGTAGTCAAAATACTATTTTCTTGGAGGAAGCTATTAAATTACTTTTGAAAAATTCAGAAGATTCCGAAAAGCTTACTCGTCAATCGGATTGGTGGAAGAATAAAAAATCTAGATTCTTTGGAGTATAAATAATTTTTTTGTTAAATTTTGTTGCAATTCGATTTAAAATTCCTATATATTCTACTAATTCTATATTTTTTAGATATTAATTTTTTTTTATGCCAAGAAGAAAGTTGGAAAACAGAACTATAGAGGTTATTTTGTTGGAAACAAATAAACACTTATGAGAGAAGTTCGAAGTTGTTAAAGTTAAGCCTATTTATGCTAGAAATGTTTTGTTACCTAAAAATATGGCTGTATTAGCTACAGCTGATATGGTAAATAAATATGCTCAAAAAATGCAAGCTGCTCAAAAAGAAAGAGAAAATAAGGCTGCATGATTCCAAGGTCTTTTGCAAAATATTGAAAAAGATGGAGGTTTAGTATTTACTGGAAAAGTAAACAAAGAGGGTACTTTGTATGCTAAAATTGATGCTACTAATATTTCTGATTTAGTAAAATCTACTTATAATGTAGCCGTAGAAGATCATTTCTTTAAAATTAAAAAGAAAATTACAACTATAGGAGAATATGTTGTTCCGTTTATGTATAAAGATATAAAAGGTGACATTGCAGTTAAAATTTTGGCTGAAAATCCAGAAGATATTGAGAAAAAATTCAAACCTGTAGTAAAGAAAGAAGAAATTGTTGAAGAAACCAAAGATGAAAGTAAAAAAGAAAAGAAAGCAGAATAATCTATTAAATCTCAAATAAAAAGATCTCCATTTACTTGGGGATTTTTTATTTGGATACACTGATAAATTAGTATAGTTCTCACAACTAATTCGTTATAAACGAGATTGGTGGTCGAGCTAAAAATCGTTGTTATCCTAGTGTGTAATCGGCGACTACTTTAGTAATGAGGTGCAGATACTGAGATTAAATTCTTTTTCTATCTGGATGGATTTTAAAATTTTTCTCTAAAAAGGCTGTTCTTATGGATAGCTTTTTTCTATTGAGAAAGAATTAATTATTGATATAAGTTTATTT
>DYTE01000004.1 GCA_020726135.1 Rickettsia conorii | reverse complement strand
TTTAAATAGATATATAAAGAGTTAATACTAAAAACCATAGTTTGTAAAGGAAAAACTGAAATTATATTAAAAATTTCTAAAAATATTTTCAGGTTTGAACATTTCAAAAAAATTTATATCAGTTACTACAAGTATTTCTTGCTTAGTGCATATATAGAAAATAATCAATCTATTCCACATAAAAAATCAAATCCTCAAGGTCAAACTATATAATTTCTTCTTGTTTTGATTTTTTCATCTCTATTAAGATATTAGTTATGGATATATATTAAAATTTGCTTTTAAACTAATATAAAATCAATATAATGAAAGTCTGAACATAAAATAGTAATATTGATGAATCATATTTTTTCCAACATCATGCCTATTTTTTTAATTACATTAGTCGGTGCTTTAATCAAAAGAAATTGGTTAAAGTCTGATGAATTGTGGTTAGGACTTGAGAAATTATCATATTTTTTATTATTTCCAATGGCATTATTTCAATATGCATCTAGCGTAAACACTAACGATCTAGATATTTCAAAGCTTGTAATATCACTTATATTATCTACGACATTAGTTTCAATATTATTAATATTTTATCAAATTAAAATAAATTGCGATAAGATACAATTTACTTCAATTTTTCAAGGTTCCGTTAGATATAATACATATATTTTTCTAGGACTAACTGCTCCAATATTTGGTGTGCAAGGTCTTGCAATCGCATCTGTTGTATCATCTATTATGATAATTTTTACAAATATTTTATCCGTCTTAGCATTTAGTTACTATATTAAAGATAATTCAATATCTGATAATCATAAAGAAAGTGCTATATTATTACTTAAATTAATTATAAAAAATCCTTTAATCATAGCGAGTATTGTTGGATCTTTATTTAATTATTATTCAATAGAATTAGCGCCAGTCATTTCACAAACGATTTCATCAATTGCATATGCAGCTTTTCCAATAGGCATGCTTAACATTGGCGCAAGTCTTAGATTCGTTACAGAAAAAGCTTTATTTAGAGATATTTTGGTTACAACTATCTTCAAATTAGTTTTATTACCTATTATTACTATAATAGTTTTAAAACTTTGTTCTGTTGGGGGCGTTAGCAGATCTATTGGAATATTATATAGTTGCCTTCCATGCGCCAGTACTTCATTTATATTGTCACGCCAACTAGGCGGAGATCCAGAATCTATGGCTTCAATTATTACATTTACTACTATTTTTTCTCTTTTTTCTTTAACTATATTCATGAATTTTATATAGAAATTATAGATAATAATCCCGCAAAGTTTTATTGTTTTTTATTTTGATCAGCTCCTTAATTATAACGGCTCTGACTCTAATCTACATCATGATCAGATTCCTCTCCACTTACAGAACTAGAATAATCATCATCATAATATAAGTTTTCATCTGAATCATAATATAAGTTTTCATTTAAATTTTTTTGCAATTGTTTAAATAGCTCTAGTTCTTCTTTACTAAAATATGCATTTCTAAAGTTATTCAATTCTATTTCTGTGTTTAAATTCTCAGAAGTGTTTTCTGTTTGTTTTTTTAATAATATATCTGCATTTATGCTATTATGATATTCTATATTATAACGCTGTATATCTTTAAGATATTCCTCCTTATACTTCTCTTTATATTCTATGCAAGCATTTTCATATTTGGTTTTAAATTCATTATCTTTAAGTTGGCATTTTAGCCAGTTTAAAATAAATGTTTTATCACAAGAAAAGATACATGAACGCTTTGTACCTTCATGTCCAATATAAAAGCTTTTAGCAATATCAATTTTAACTTCATTATCAATCAATTTTTCAAAAATATTTTCTGTTAAAACGAATTTTTTTGAACCTAGCATATTAAAAATAGATTTTACTGCATAGTGTATATCCATATTCGATAAAAGCTGCAATATTTCTATCTCTGAAAGACAAAATGAATCTGCATTTTCATCTGATTCTTGTTGATTTTTCATTTGAAAATCAATTATTGTTGATCCATCTCTGGAATCAATATTAGATTTATCTGAAATAATAAATATACCATCTTTAATGAAATTGATTATTTCTGGCATATTACGATCAGGGAATCTTAACTGTAAAAATTGTAATTTAGGAAAATGTGATAAATAATTTCCTAAATGATTTTCTATATAATATGATGTATTTAAATGAGTGACATGCTGAAAATTAACTTCCTTTATCGCATCTCCTTTCAATATTTCTGGAAGAACCAAATGAGTAATTTTTTCTTTTGATATTGCTTCGAATAATTCTTTACTCATAGATATTTCTATGTAAGTATCCCAATTACCACCATCTCTCAAAATAATTTTTGTAATATCATCATTTTTTGTTATATAACTAATTAAATCTTTTAATAAGGCTTTTATTAATATAGTTTTTTCTATATTTCGCAGATCAAATATTGTTTTTTCTAATATTGCGTTTTTACATCTCTCTATATCTTGTATTATTTTTTGTTTCAGACTATTTTCAGAATATTTGCTTGAGTATATCTTCTGCTTTTTTTTTGTAAGTGTCTTTCATATAATTTTAGTTCTAGTAACGTTGGATCACTGAAATAATTGAATGATACTGGAATAGTTTCAATCTCGTATGGATCATTTTCAATCTTGTATAGTTCCTTTTCTATATCACTTATATATGCAACAAAGAGATGATTGTCTTCTGTTAAAACATTTGAAACATTAAGATATGTATTCAAAAGTAATGATATATTATTGTCTAAATCTTTTATAAAATCATTATTCATTATATCAAATATATTATCTCCACCCATTTCTCTCTCTTAAATTAAAATTTATTAAATATTTTGTAACGGTACATACTATAAATAAATATATTTTTGAAATCAAGTATCTTTTTAATAAAATTACTTCAATGCCAAATATTAACTAATTTAAGAATAGATCTTTAAAATTTTGAGTAGTTTTGTTTATAACTAGATTTAAATCCAAATTTTTTAACATGCTTATATGTTCTGCAACATATTTAACAAAGGCAGGTTCATTTTGTTGACCTCTTTTAGGAACAGGAGCGAGATATGGTGCATCTGTTTCTATTAATATGCGATCCAAAGGCACGAATTTTACAATTTCATGCAATTCTAATGCATTTTTAAATGTAATAATTCCAGAGAATGAAATATAAAGACCAAGATTCAGTATTTTTCTTGCAAAATCTTTTGAAGAAGTAAAACAATGAATTAAACCAGTAAATTTTTGATTTAACATCTCTGATGTGAGAATATCTTTTGTATCATATTCTGCATCACGCGTATGAACAATGATAGGTAGTGCTTCAGATTGAGACAGTTGAATATGCGTTATAAATGATTTTTTTTGTAAAATTTTATCAGAATATTCATAATAATAATCAAGGCCTGTTTCACCAATTGATATTATTTTTTTATGAGATATTAAGTTTTTCAAATGATCATAATCTATTAAATTATTTTTTGTTTCATTCGGATGAATGCCTATTGATCCATAAATATTTTCATATTTATCTATTATATTATATATAAATTCTACATCAGATAATTTAGTACATATTGTTTGTAAAATATGAACACCATTATCTAATGCTCTTTTGATGAATATATCCAGATCTTCGTCTTTCAGCATATTAAGGTGGCAATGGCTATCTATCATAATATTTCAAATTTTTTAAATATTATTTGTGGTTTATTTAATTTATTAGCTTTTAAAGCATAATCTATATTTAAATATTTAAAGCTACGTTCATTCATTTTTATAGACAAATTATCTAACATTAAATTGGCTGATGTAGGGATAAATGGTAGTAACATGATTGATATGTAACGCAATAATTCTGCAATTCCATATAATATTTCCATCATTTTTTTCTTATCAGTATTTTTTAAACTCCATGGAGCATTGTAATCCATAAAAATATTACCTTCTTCAGCTAGAGATATTATATTATCCATAATTTTATTTATTTCAAATTTATCCATAAAATTGATATTATCTATAACAAATTTCTCAGCCATTTTTATCATAGGTAATTTATATATATTCTCAACATTAACAATAGGAATTATCTCTCCATTATGTGCATATATTAACGAGAGAGATCTATGCATTAAATTTCCAATCTTATTTGCTAGCTCACTATTGACTCGGTGAATCAGAGCTGTTCTGGAATAATTACCATCATTACCAAAAATCATTTCTTTCATAAGAAAATAACGTACTTGATCTACACCAAATTCATCCATAAGTTTGATCGGATCAATGACATTACCAACTGATTTAGAGATTTTTTGTCCATCATTTGTCCACCAACCATGAGCTATTATTGTTTTTGGTAATTCTATATTTGCAGCCATTAAAAAAGCTGGCCAATATATAGCATGGAAACGTAATATATCCTTACCTACAACATGCACGTCACATGGCCATTTTTTAGGACTTAGAATATCATTATCATACGAAGCTGATAAATAATTAGTTAGAGCATCTAACCA
This sequence comes from Rickettsia conorii, assembly GCA_020726135.1. Taxonomy (GTDB): domain Bacteria; phylum Pseudomonadota; class Alphaproteobacteria; order Rickettsiales; family Rickettsiaceae; genus DYTE01. Next base: position 63,813 of record DYTE01000004.1, on the reverse strand, counting down.
TACATAAATTACATGTTTAGAATCATTTGGAACTTTTATCCCCCAATTAAAGCTAGTTCTAGATATGGATAAATCAGTTAAACCTGATTTTACAAAACTTATAACTTCATTACGCCTAGTTTTGGGATAGATAAAATCTGGATTTTTTTCATAAAATTCTAATAATTTATCTTGCCATTTTGATAAACTGAAAAAATAACTTTCTTCTTCAACAAATGTAACTTCTGCTCCAGTAGGAGCGACACCATTCACAAGTTCTGATTCATTATAAAAAGCTTCATCACGTAGAGCATACCAACCAGCATATTTACCTTTATATATATTACCACTATCTAATAATTTATTCCAAATTAACTCTACAATAATTTTATGACGTTCTTCTGTAGTTCTAATGAAATCATCATTTGATATATTTGCTTTAACCATTAAATTTTTAAAAATCTCAGCATTTTTATCAACAAATTTTTGAGGTTCAATAGCTTGTTTTTCTGCAGATTTTTGAACTTTTTGTCCATGTTCATCTGTGCCAGTTAGAAAAAATACATCATTACCTGATAATCTTTTAAATCTAGCAATAACATCAGATGCAATAGAAGTATAAGCATGTCCGATGTGAGGAACATCATTTACATAATATATAGGGGTTGTAATATAATAATTTTTTTTCATGTGATTTATCAGTAATTGTGACAAAATGTCATATATATAAGGCAATATAGATATTTTTTTAAGAAAAACATAATTATTATTAATAATATTTTGACTTAAAAAGATAATTAGTGCATAAGTAACATTACCTAAAAGTTTTTCCGTTTCTCTCTTAATTTATGGATGCGACAACAAAGATAATAATTATGTAGGAGAGAACGGTTTTATTCAAATAATTTTTATATAATTCTTTATATCAAAAGAATTTAATAAAAGCTAGTAAATTGTTTATGTTATTTACATGTAATATAAAATAACAAGTTGGATTGGAGCCGTTAATATTATACTATCGAATCTATCTAACATTCCTCCATGACCTGGTATTATATTTCCAGTATCTTTAATATGAAATTTACGTTTAAAATGAGATATGAATAAGTCACTAATCTGAGATATAATTCCTATTACTATAGCATAAATAAATAATTCTAATTTGTTTGATATAAAGTTAAAATCAAAATAATATTCCAATATTTTAGACACTAACAAACTCATAATCGCTGATGATATTATCCCTATAAAAAAACCACTCCATGTTTTGTTAGGACTAATTTTAGCTGCTAACTTAACTCCTCCAATAGTTTTCCCACCTATCATTGCAAAAGTATCTACAGACCAAATGATTGTAAAATAATTTATTAAAATATAATGATTATAATTATTTATTAATATAAGAGAAATTATCGATGGTAATATGATTATAATTCCAAGAAATGTGAAATATATATCAAATTTTGTCATGCAAAGCCACTCGTAAAACATACAAGATGCAACAATTATCATGATAATAGTGAATAATATTTTATACCATAATATAGATATTACAAATATTGCAACAATAGATAGTCCTGAGATAAAACGTAAATATAAATTAGATTTTTCTTGCTCCGAAATTTCTTTGTCTGGATTTGTAATCATGTAATATTTCCTTTAAATCATCTTTGTTAAAATCAGGCCAATATTTATCTAAGAAAAATAATTCTGCATAAGCAATTTGCCATAATAAAAAATTACTAATTCTATGTGACTTGCCTGTTCTTATTAATAAATCAACATTTGGCATTTCTGAATCATATAAATAATATTTAAAATTTTCTATATCTATAATTTTTTGTTCTTTAATAAGTTGATTACATGCATCTATAATTTCTTCTTGAGCACTATAACTTAATGCTATATTTATAGTAATTTTTTTATTATTCTCTGTGTAGTTAATTGCATTTTGAATTGCATCATAACAAACTTGAGGAATTTTATTAATTCTTCCAATAATCTTAACACGTACACCCATCTTATGAAGATTTTCCAATTCATCTGTTAAAAATTCTAGTAACAATTTAAACAAATTATCTACCTCATCTTTAGGTCTTTTCCAATTTTCTGAAGAAAATGCAAAAGCAGTAACATATTCAATATTATAATCAATTAAATGCGGTACAATTTCTTTAAGTGTTTTAGCTCCTTGCGCATGACCAGAATTTGGACATAAATTACGTAATGCTGCCCATCTAGCATTACCATCCATAATAATAGCTAAATGTTTTAATTGGTTCATGTGTATGTAAAAATTTATTAATTTTATTATCAAATATATAGTAATTACTAACTTATTCAAGTATTTGAAAAATATCACTTAATTTTAATATTAATTAGCTGATTTAAATTATTTCATAAAAAACACAAGAATCCTATTGTCAAATAGCATATAACTTATCTATGATTGAATCAATGTAAATTATTTTTAGGTAACAATGAAGAAAATAGTAATATCTGGTATGATAGGTAATGCATTAGAATGGTATGATTACGCTCTATATGCACAATTTTGTTATATAATTGGAATGCATTTTTTCCCTGATTCTGAGATAAGGGAAACATTAACATTTGCAGTATTTGCAGCTGGTTTCATTGTTCGTCCACTTGGAGGCGTGATTATTGGAAATATTGGAGATAAATATGGTAGACGTATTGCATTAGTAATAGGTATAATTACAATGGCAATTCCAACAGCTGGCATTGGTTTATTACCTGGATACGAAACAATAGGTATTTTAGCTCCAATATTATTAACTATAATTAGACTAATTCAAGGATTCTCTCTTGGAGGTGAATTTAGTGGCTGTATTTCATATATTGTAGAACATGCACCTATGGAAAATAGAGGTTTAGCTGGAAGCGCATCTTTTGTTAGTATGTGCGCTGGAATGTTGCTGGGGTTATTTACAGCTTTTTGTTTCTCCTATTTTATGCCAAAAGAAATGTTGGAGAGCTGGGGATGGAGAATACCTTTTATAGCAGGACTCTTTATAGGATCAGTTGGACTTTATATTAGAAAAAATCTCTCTGAAAGTCCTTTATATAAAAAAGCTAAGGCTGCTGGTAGATTATCTAAACAACCTCTTAAAGAAACTTTGACTAAATATTATAAAGAATTATTTATAGCAATAGGCCTATATATAACTGTAACAGCTCCATTCTATACAGCTACAGTTTTTATTGGTAATTTTATGAAAAATTTAGGTTATAGTGCTGATCAAAGTTCTATTATAAGTTCTATAATTCTCATTGTTATGATTATAATATTGCCAATTTCAGCTTTTATTTCAGATAAAATAGGTAGAAAAAAAGTTTTAGTTTTTGCAATAATATTATTGATAATTTTTGTCTATCCATTATTTATGATGTTAGGTAGTATGAATTTTACTTATGCTATTATTTCACAAATTTTGTTTTCAACTATTATATCAATCTATATGGGCCCTATACCAACATTATTGGTGGAATTATTTCCAACAAGTGTTAGATTTACAGGGGTTGCATTGTCTTATAATTTAGCAGCAGCAATATTTGGTGGCTCAGCGCCAATGGTAGCAATGTTACTATCTCAATGGACAGGAAATAAATTTGCTATTAGTTATTATTTAATTATACTTGCTTTTATATCTTTAATAGTAATTAAGTTCTACATTGAAACTTATAGAAAAAATTTGAGTGAATATGAATAATAAAATAGAAAATTGTGATTTTAATGTGCCATATGGAGAAAAAAAAGTTCTAATGCATTCCTGTTGCGCACCATGCTCTGGAGCAGTAATGGAAAAAATGATAAATAATGGCATTGAACTAACAATATTTTTTTATAATCCCAATATTCATCCTAAAGCTGAATATGAAATTCGGAAAAATGAAAATATTCGTTTTGCTGAAAAAATGAATATTCCTTTTATTGATGCTGATTATGATGTACAGAACTGGTTTCAATTAGCAAAGGGCATGGAGGATGAACCAGAAAGAGGAATACGTTGCTCTATGTGTTTTGATATGCGTTTTGTTCGCACAGCTGATTATGCATCTCTCAATAATTTTAAAATTATTACAAGTTCTCTTGGTATTTCGCGTTGGAAAGATATGAATCAAATTAATATGTCTGGAATTAAAGCTGCATCATTGTATGAAGGAATAAGTTATTGGACATATAATTGGCGTAAAGAAGGTGGAAGTAGTAAAATGTATGAAATATCTAAACGTGAAAATTTTTATAAACAAGAATATTGCGGTTGTATTTATTCTCTAAAATGCACAAATAATTGGAGAGTTCAAAATAATCGTGAGCCAATTAAAATTGGAAAAGAATTTTATGTTTAAATGATTTAATTTATTTAAAGCTTGATATCATGTTGATTATAGTTACTAAAAACTTATGATATTTATTAAATATAAATAATTAAAATCATATCTAATTTTAGTATTTAAATGCGGCTTTGTTGTGTGAACAATAATATATTATTTGAAATTAATTTTATATGAATTTCAGTGAAGCGAGTTCATTAATAAAGCCGTGCCATTAATAATCTTCGTGATATTGTAATATTACATATTCATTATTTATTTCAGGAAAAAATTTTTCATTAAATGGAAACATTTCAGTCTTTTGGTTTAAAAACTTAATTTCAACAATGTCACCTGCACCAAAATTATGTAAATAAAAAATTTCTCCTATAATTTCCATATTTGAATTTTTTACAATTCTTCCAATTAAATCCTGAATATAAAATTCTTCATCTTTAGTTTCAGCTAATGAGCTTCTATCACAAAAAAACTTAAAACCAATTAATTTTTCAGCTTCGTTTCTTGAGATAACATTATTAAATTGACATATTATATCTGAAGCTTTAGTTTTCCCAATCATTTTCAATTTCACAATATCAGAATTTTCTGATATTAAATTTAATGAACATATATTAATTTTAGGATTTGTAAAAGATTTAACAATAATGTGACCTTTTATACCATGTACTTTAGTTATTATGCCTAATAAAATCAGTTTTTTATTTATATTCATACATTTTTATGCTTTAATAGTGATGATAATTTATTTAATTTTTAAATCATACATTTAATGAAAAAAATCTTTTTTTCTATTTCTATATTATTTGTAATTATTTGCATGTTAACATTGTATATATTATATGGTATTGATTATACAAATATCACAAATAAAATAAATATAGATCCAAAAAATATAGGTAAAATAGAAGTCATTAGAACTCCATTTCCTATGTTAAAAATAGAACATATAAATTTTAATAATAATTTAATTTTTGAAGATCTAATAATTGAATTTGACATTTTGTCTATTCTAACTTTTTCTCCCAAATTATTAAATATTAGAATTAATAAAGCATCATTATATCTTGAAAATAGTAATTTTGATATAACAAATCATGTAAAACTAGCACAAGAACTCATTAGCAATATTTTTTCTGTAAATAATAATGTTGATATTATTAATTTTGTTATATTAAACTTTGAAAAAAATATTATTCAAAATTTTTCTCATGTATCTATATTTAAAGATAATACACCTAATAGTATTTTTTTCAAAGGTACACTTGAAAATAAAGGACAAATTAGTGGATCTGTAAGCAAAGATCATGACATATCAGAAATGGAATTTACTATCTTTACAGATATTTATAATCTCACAATTACAGAAAATTATAAAAATAATAAATTAATTAATGGCAAGGGAGAGTTTGTAACAAAAAAATTAGGAAAATTATTAAGCAGTTTAATGCCAGATCTTAATAAGATTTTTAGTAAATTTAATCAACGCGAAAGCAGTAATATTAAATTTGATATATCACAAAATGAATCTGGTTTAATAATTAACAATATTTCTATAGTTTCTAATTCATTTTCTTCTAATGGATCAATATATATTCCTTATGATGAAAAAGATCCTTCTCTAGTTAATTTCTCTATACCAAGTTTAAACTTTCAAACTCTTCTAAATCAAAAAAATCAAGAAGAACATATAATTGATACTAACAATCAAAATATAAAACTTAATTTATCTGATAAATTTGTTAAATCTGAAATTACTATTAATAAATTATTGTTAGATGAGAAAAATAATTTTGAAAATTTTAAATTTTTATTTGAAATAGAAAATAATATACTAAATATAGTAGATTGTTCAACTTCTGATAAACTAGGTAATGAATTTAAACTTAACGGTAATATTACTCAAAATTCTATTCGTAGTCTTTTTGACGGTAACATATATTTAAAACATAATGATTTAAATTCAATATTAAAAATATTTGGATATGAAAATTTAACTAATAATGAATCTATTGATTTTATTTTATCTTCAGACTTAAGAGCAACTTTAGCAGATATTATATTTTCAAATATTATATTAGATATTGATCAAACCAAATTAATTGGTGATTTATTTATAAGATTTATAGGATATATTCCACATATTGAAGCTAATTTCACTATTTCTCCATTAGACCTTACACAAAAAAATTATCCAATTTTTTCCAATATAATTGAATTTGTTAAAAATTTAACTAAATCTACTAAAAATGAAGAATATTTAAATAAATTCATACCTATTAGAACATTTAATTATAATGGCAATATTGATATAAAAATAAATAATTTTAAATTTGAAAATTATGATTTTGATAAAGTATATTTTATAACAAATATTGATTCTGGTATAATAGATATTAAAGACATACATATTGAAAAAAATAAAGATTATATAGATGCTAATATTAAACTATCAGCACAAGATTTAAAACCAATATTTAATTTTACGATTAACGATGCTAATATTAAGACAGATTTGAGTAGTCTTATATCATCAATTGTTCAAATTAATGATTTTTTAGCAAATCAATTTCAGTTTCAAGATTCATATTTAAATTTAAATGCTCATATTTCCAATATATATTTTGATGATTCATCAATTGAAAATATTAAATTATCATTAAATAATGATAATTCCATAGTCAATATCAATAATTTTGAAGCCAATATATTTGGAGGAAAAATAAAACTTTTAGGTAATTTCATCTTAAAACCTTATAGTGTTAATTTAGCTTATGCGATAAATTCAGCAAATATTTCAGAATTTCAAAAGATATTTCCTAATTCTAAATATTTTTTAACCAATGGAGCCGTAAGCCTTAATGGAACAATTTTAACAAATGGTAATAATAATGCTGAATTATTATATAATCTAGAAACAAAATCGAATATAATTTTCAAGGATATATTATTAAATCATTTTGCTATAGATGATTTTATAGAAAAAATTAACGAACCAAATTATGAAATAACTTTACTGGACGATGATTTAAAAAAATATTTCGGAGAATCTGTTACAGCAATATCTGAAGCAAAAAGTAATATTTCTTTAAAGAATGGCATAATTATTTGTGATAAAATATCTTTCAATAGTAATTATAGCATAGGTTCTAGCGCATTATCATATAATTTATATGATTCTAATATTAATCTTGCTTCTATATTTTACTTCAGAATCGGTGAAAATACATCTACGAGTTTGAATATAAAACTTGCTAATAATATATTTACTCCTAGTAAAATCTTTGATACAACAGAGATAGAAAAATTATTAAAAGCAAGAAATGAAAATAATAATTAAGTTTTTTTATGTGAATCATTTATTTAATAGTTTATAGAATTATAATAATAAATTTTGAGCAAAGATATTCTCATCTATTATGAACTTATACAAAATTTAAATTTATCTTGAAAAATTTGAATGAAAATGATATAAGTATCTATGATTTAGGTTTGCACCCTTAGCTCAGCAGGATAGAGCGTCGGATTTCTAATCCGCAGGTCAAAGGTTCGAATCCTTTAGGGTGCACCATCATCAGTTCTTTAATTTTTAATATATGTTCATAATTTATAATTAAAATTAATGATATCTCACAAATTCATTTTTAAAATCGCATTTAGATATTTTAAAGCTAAAAAAAATGAAAAATTTGTATCTTTCATATCATTTGTATCATTAATAGGTATTATGATAGGTGTTGCAGCTTTAATTGTTGTTATGTCTGTTATGAATGGGTTTCATAGAGAACTGACTAAAAATATCATAGGTATTAATGGTGATATAACAATTATATCAGAAAATGAGCATATTAATAATTATTCTGAAATTCAAAAACAATTATCTAAATTAGATTATATATCAAATATTACTCCATCCATATATGCACAAAGTTTAGCACGTGGAAATAGATCTGACACTGGCGTGATAGTTAAAGCTTTTAATTTAGAAGATTTAAAACATAAAAAAGAAATATCTGAAAATATAATATTTGGTAATATTGAAGATTTTATAGGTAAAAATCCAATAATGATTGGATCTGAATTAGCTTATATTTTAGGTGTTAAATTAGGAAATATTGTTAAATTAATTTCTGCAAATACTATAAATACCGCTTTTGGTACTATGCCACGTTCTAAAGATTTTACTGTAATCGCTATTTTCAATAGTGGGAAATATGACTATGATTCAATGACTGTTATAATGCCACTTAGCTCAGCTCAAACTTTTTTTTCATTAGGAGATAATATCAATATCATGGAAATATATACCGAAAATTATGATAAAGCCGATATTTTTGCATCTAATATTCAAAAAATTTTAGGATCTGTCTATAAAGTAAATAGTTGGAAAAAAACAAATATGCAATTGCTTTCAGCTTTAGCTGTTGAGCGAGTTGCTATGCTTGTTATATTAACATTAATTATAATAGTTGCAGCATTTAATATAGTTTCAACATTATTTATGCTTGTTAAAGATAAATCACGTGATATTGCGATACTTAAAACTATTGGCGCAAAACAGAGTCAGATTATGATGTTATTTATTTATAATGGTATGATTGTTGGATTTCTTGGAACATTTATGGGAGCAAGTTTGGGTACTATTATTGCTTATAATATCTCATCAATTAAGAATTTTTTGGAACAAATATCTGGAGTTAAAATTTTTGAAGCTGCTGTTTATTTTTTATATAATCTTCCATCTGATGTACAAGTCAATGATGTAATTTGGACATGCCTAATTTCATTAATATTATGTTTTATAGCTACAATATATCCATCATATAAAGCATCTCGTTTAAATCCTGTTGAGTTGTTGCGTTATGAATGATGTTTTAAAATTACAAAATATTTCTAAATCTTATATTCAATGTGGGTCTATAATTAAAATTCTTGATAATATAAATTTAAATGTTGCAAAGGGAAATATTATCTCGATAACAGGTAGTTCCGGTAGTGGCAAATCTACATTATTACATATAGCAGGACTACTTGATATTCCAAATAGTGGCAAGGTAATTATTAATGGATTAAATAATAAAAATCATGATTTCATTAGATTGCATCATATGGGATTTATATATCAACAACATCATTTACTTAAAGATTTCACTTCTATAGAGAATGTATATATGCCTCTTTTAATTGCCGGAATAAATGAAACTATTGCCATCAAAGAAGCTATAAAAATTTTAACAAAACTTGGTCTTGAGAATAAATTATATCATGTACCTGGAGAATTATCTGGTGGAGAGCAGCAAAGAGTAGCTATAGCACGTAGCTTAATCAATAAACCATCAATTATTTTAGCTGATGAACCTACAGGAAATCTTGATCCTAAAAATTCTTTGCAAATATTTGATTTATTTTGTTCTGTAAGTAAAGAATTGGAAATTGCCGTTATAATTGTAACTCATGATCATGAACTTGCAAATAAAGCTGATATTCTATATGAATTACGAGATGGACATCTTTGCCTAAAATCATAAAACTTCACACTTGACTAATTACTACATCCAGTTATATTATAAGAATGATATTCTACTAAACATTATTTTGATCTAATTAAAATAGGTACATTGTGACATTCTTATCTCATAAAAAATTGGGATATATATATGCTATGAGCTCAGGCTTATGTTATGGATTTATAGGTTATTTTGGCAAAATATTAATAAATGCGGAATTATCTGTTCATAATATGTTGTTTTGGAGATTTTTTGTAGCAACTATTATTATGCTAATTATCATTGTTCCAAAATATCAACTAATATTTCAATCTTATATAGAAAGTTTGAAAATATTTATCTGTGGACTAATATTATATAGTTCCTCGGCAATATTATATTTTATATCAAGTGAATATATTGGAACTGGTCTTGCAATGGTTATATTTTTTATATATCCAGCTATTGTTATGCTTTTTAATGTTATATTTGATAAACAAAAATTAGATAATATCTATTATCTTTCATTATTATTTTTAATAATAGGTATTATTTGTTTAGTCGATATAACACAGTTTAAATTTGATTTTATTGGAATATTAATTTCATTAATTGCTTCATTTTCTTATGCATTATATATTTTTCTTAGCAAAAAAATCAAAATCTCCACTAATATTTCCACTTTCATGGTTTCCTCTGGTTCTATGTTAACATGTCTTTTTGTAGCAATATTTGATGATAGTTTTTATGTGCCAAAAGATTTGAATATATGGATAAATATTATTTATATGGCTAGTATATGTACGATTATTCCAATATTATTATTTTTCTATTCAATTAAATATATTACTAGTGAACAAGCATCGTTATTATCTGTTTTAGAACCAGTTTTTGTAGTGATTCTTGGAATATTATTTCTTAATGAAAAAATTACAATAATGCAAATAGCTGGAATAATAATTACATTATCCGGAGCTATAATTACAATTATACCAAAAAAATCTATAAAAAATAAGTGAATTATATTGTAATTGTTGATTTTTGGGTAGTATGTGCTGTTGAGAGAGCTACTCGATTACATATGTTAGCTACTATAGCGCCTTTAGGTATAGTCTTTGTAGCTGCAATCGCTTCATGATGCAAACGACTATCTTTAAGATATTTATCTCTAATAGGAGCTAATCGTTTTTCTAATTCTCCTTCAATTATTTTTATATATGGTGCAAAAGATTGATTATCTGCAGATAACTGATATTTTTTATCAATTTTGCCTTCAACTAATAGCTTAATTGTTTCAGTTGCTACAACAGCTCCACATATTTCAAGCAATGTTAATGGCTTTACTCCAATAAATTTACTTGGTATATTTTCAAATATACGCTCATCTTTAGATAATTCTTTAATGAATTCAATATTTTCTTCTCTATCGAGCATTTGACTCATAATAGCAGATAGAGTTAGTTGCAAATCACTTTCACTTAATCCAAGATCCATAATTTTTTGATTTTCCTTGAATGTTTTTATTTTCTCTAAAAATTCAGCAACCAATCCTACAATTTTAGTTGTACTAAATGTATATTCTCCTGCTACATCTAAACCTAGTTTAGTAAGTTCTTTTGCTGTAGAGACAAGTGCTGATTTTGGATCAATAATTATTGTAAGATTATCTGCTAATTCATTAATCAAGCTTTTTGATAAATCATTATTAAAACCTTTATGAGATATACTTGAAGTTACAATTTTAAGCTCATGATAAAATCTTAAAAGACCAAGAAACTCTTCGTTTGTTAAGTTCTTATTCTTTTTAATTGCATTTAAATATTTTGCTTCATGTAGAGCTAATTTACTAGCCTCATCTCGTAAATTTTCTGACTTATTTTCTAAAGAATTCTTTAATTCATCTAATTTCAATTTCAATATTTTAGGATCTTTTGCCTCGTCTAATGTTAGTTTAGTAATTTCCTGTGCTAAATATGAAATTTTCATATATTCACATGTTTTTACTTCTTCTAATAATTTTGAACATTCTTTCAATTCATTTTGAGATAGAGACTCTTTATTTAATAAATTTTTAAACTTTTCTAATATATGTAATTCTTGTGATGCATAAAATATTTTATTTAATTGTCCGTGTACTTCAGATATTTTTTGAAATCTTTCTAATTGTTGTTCAGATGGAGATGTTTCATTTTCTAATTCATTTTTAAACTCATTTATAATTTCATCTAATGATTTAGTTATTTCTTTTAGTTTAATTACTATATCTTCAGTTGAAGAAACATTTAATTCGCTTAAATTATCTTGTATAGTTTCTATTTTATAATAAGCTTCTCGAGATTGTATTTCGTCTAATCTATTGATTGTTTCTTGTATCTGTTTTTGTGGGACTTCAGCTTTTAGTAATTCTAAATTTAGCGATTTTCGTAATTTTATAATATCTATAAATATATTTGATTTTATTTTTTGCAACTGAGTGTCATGATCTTCTAATTCTTCTGTTTTTGAATATTGTTGCACTTCATTCGGTAATTCATCTTGACTAATTCCTTTGTCATTCTCTTTTGAAATTTCAATATTTTTTTTTAAATTATCAATTATATTATTTGAATTTATTAACTCATCTAAAGCAATTTTTGTTTTTTCTAATAATTTTAATTGTTCTTGTATAGAATCTATTTTATTATATAAATCTTCTTTGGTATTCTCTTGTAGCATAATATATTTTCTCCATTTTTGTAATTATTACTATTAAAAGAACGCTTTTAAAGTCGTTCCATAATTTTTTTTATAATATAATATTATTACATTAACTCAAGTAATATTACATATTATTTATAAATAATTAATATATAAAGCTATAAAAACTGGAAGAAATAAATTTCTTGACTTAAGTAATTAAAAAAAATATAATATAGTCTATGGTAGCTGTGGGGTGGAGCAGTCTGGTAGCTCGTCAGGCTCATAACCTGAAGGTCGTTGGTTCAAATCCAGCCCCCGCAACCAAAACTAGTAAACTTCACACAATGTTAGAACTCCCAATGAAATTTTCTCATAACATTGATTTTCATACGTCTCTAAACAATCATCTTCTGCTATGTAAGCAGACAAACTAATACTAAAACTCTCAAGTGGTTTCTCATTTTTTAATGCTTCATATATTTTTCCTAAATCCTCTCCAATTATTTCTAATAAATCATCGATCATAAGATCTTCATCTAATAATAGATTTATTTCATAAAGTTTATCCGGAATAAGATCATTTAATATTTTAGCTAGAGATTTTATAGATTCTTCATTATTTTGACTTATTATAGATAATATTTTTTTTGACACTAATAATGATATTTCATTTAAATTTTCTTTTTTTGTTTCATATTTTGATGGCATTATATGAGCACATAAAATCTTCAGTAATCCTTCAGAAAGTTTGTCATCATTAAGTAATTTAAACATATCTTTTATTTCAGATTTTTTAATTACATCAAATATTTTTTTTGCATATAATATTCCATATATTCCAGATGAGGTTATTTCTTCTTGCCCAAAAAACTTATTAATAGTTTTATTTTTTTTTACTTCAGGTGGCAAATTAATTATAGAATTTCGTATTTCATCATTATCTATTATTTTAATAAATAAAGAATTTACAAATAATTGAAAACTTAATGGATTATCTGCAATAGATGAAATTTTCTGATTTTCAATAAATTGAGATCTACTATTAAAGAAACTTTTTATACAAGCTAATAATTTAAATGGGATTGATGCAATTTCTTCTGATAATGAGAGACTTACATCAAATGTTGCATTACTAATTGCATAGGCTGTTTCTTTAGAATCTGTAAGAAGTGAGAATTGATCCCCTATGTCATTAAAAAAACTTTTTAAAATTTGATTGAGAAAAGCGTTTCCGTATTGTTTTCCCACAACAAGATTGAAATAGTGAAAGAAGTCCTGTAAAGATTCGTTATTTATCTTTGATAAACGATAATGTTTTTCGATTGCTGCCCAAAATTTTGTTGGATCATCTCGTAATAAGAGATTCAAGTTAGCAGTAATAGGTTGAATCGTTGTTGTGCTTTTACTCATAATTATTACTCCATTAATTTATTTATATCACAATCTATTAATCCTCAGATTATTACTGTGATCTTGATCAGAATAGTATCTTATTGCTTTAATTTTAAGACTTATTTAATTTAATATTAAAATAATTATGTTATAGTGTTAGATTCACAACAGAATTTTTTAATTTTTAAAATAATTTTAATGTTGATTTGATTAATTCATCATCAAGATTAAATTTATCATTTTGAACAGCATAATCTATTAAATTATATAAATTACGTGAATATAGCCTTGATGCATCAAAAGCAATTCGACTTGGTAAATTACTATAGCCTATAATTGTTACGCCATTATGAGTAACTATTATTTCATCTTTTTTGGAACCAACAACATTACCACCAGATCCTGTTGCCATATCAACAATTACAGAACCCACATTCATCATTTCCACCATAGAATTTGTAATTAATATTGGAGCGAGCTTACCAGGTATTTGGGCTGTAGTAATAATCATATCGTAATTTTTTACAATTGAGATTAAGAATTTTTCTGTTTTTTGCTTATTAATATCAGATAATGAATTTGCATAACCTGACTTATTTTCAATATTTTCCTCTAACTCTATAGATAGAAATTTTGCACCTAAGCTTTCGACTTGTTCTTTTGTAGAAGGTCTAATATCAAATGCAGAAACAATAGCTCCAAGTCTTTTTGCTGTAGCAATAGCTTGTAGACCTGCTACACCAACACCAAGAATCAAGCACTTACATGGCTTTATGCTACCAGCTGGTGTCATCATCATAGGAAGTGCTTTATTATAATGATAGCTCGCCTCAATTACAGCTCGATAGCCACTTAAATTAGCTTGTGACGACAAAACATCCATAGACTGAGCTTTAGTAGTCCTTGGCAATAATTCCATAGAAATTGGAATTAATTTTTGCTTTGCTAATTTTGCAAAATAAGCTTCATTATTATGAGGTGATAATAGTCCTATAATAATAGTACCAGGCTTTGCAGAATCAATTTCAACATCTTTATTGTTAGCATTTACTTTTAATATGATATCAGCATCAGAAATTATTTCATTTTGATCGATAGAAACTTTAGCGCCTACATTCAAATATTCATCATTTGTAAAACCTGCTTTAATACCAATATCTTCCTCGATCATTATTTGATAATTTTTTTTTACAAATAATTTCACAACATCTGGTGTTATGGCACATCTATTCTCGTTATCATCTCTTTCTTTTAATGCTACAATTTTCATAATATTAATTTATAATTATTTTACTATTTCCCAATTTCCATCAGGTTGACGGCAAGCTTTTCCATAAGCATTTTCTTCTTTTCCACCTACTATAATTTTTGTACTATATTCACGGCAATATCTTCCATTATCTGTTTGATATGTTTTAATAGGCGTAATATAACCACTATTACCACTATCTGGATTTTTCCATTTTACTGTTGTTCCTGAAGCACTATTTTCTAAAGTTGTTTGAGTTGTATCTGCAAGTAGTTTTTTATCACGTTCATCAAGAGATTGTCCAATTGATCCGCCTATCATAGCACCTGCTGCTGCTCCAATACCAGCTGCAACTATAGATCCACCTCCACTACCACCAAATTGTGATCCAATTATTCCACCAGCTAGAGAACCAATTAAAGCACCGCTACCTTGTTTAGTAGCACATGATGTAAGCAATGTTACAGAGGAAAATATAATGATTAGACATTTAAACAATGTGTGTTTCATAATAATATAATTGTTAATTTAACATAAAATTATTATAATATGTTTTTCTCTTTTATCAAAGTAAAAACTAAATCAAATGAACTCCAATATAGATAATCATTTAATAAAATTATCATCATATCTCTCATTTATTATTTCTTGTTTAATACTTATAGTCAAATCATATGGTTATTTTTTAACAAATTCTAATTCAATGCTTGCATCACTTGTTGATACTATGCTTGATATATCATCATCAGCCCTCAATCTTGTAGCTATTCATTTTGCTTTAAAACCACCTGATGATGATCATAGATTTGGACATGAAAAAATTCAGGATTTAGCAATTTTTTCTCAATCAATATTCTTTTTTATATCTGGAACATATAGTTTAATTATTTCCACTTATTCATTATTAAAAAAAGAACTTATGGAACATAATAATGATGGATATATTATTATGTCAATTTGTATCATTTCATTGTTAATTTTGCTCTTATATCAAACTTATGTAATTAAAAAAACTAATTCTGAAATAATTAAACTAGATAAAATGCATTATTCTGTTGATTTAATGACAAATTGCGCTGTTATTTTATCTATATTTTTAAATGATATTTTTTGGTTTGCTGATGCAGCTTTTGGTATATTAATTTCACTTTATATTATTAAAACATCATTCTCATTTTTTAAAACAGCCATTAAAAATCTTATAGATCAAGAATTTGATAATAATAAACGCGAAGAAATCATATCAATTGTAATAAAAAATCCTCATGTTAAAGGTGTACATGATATGAAAACTAGATATGCCGCTCATAAATCATTCATACAATGTCACATTGAAATTGATGGTAATATGAGTTTGCATGAAGCTCATGATATTACAGAAAAAATACATTGTGAGATATTAAACAAATTTCCTGATAGTGAAATTATTATTCACCAAGATCCACATGAAATATATGAGAAGGTAGAGATTCGTGAAATATAGTTATAATTTTATGCATCATGCATTAGATGAAGCTAAAATTGCATTTAAAAATAACGAGGTTCCTGTTGGTTCTGTAATTATACATAGAGCTAGTAGAGAAATTATAGCTAGATCTAACAATCTAGTTGAAACAAAAAATAATCCTATCTTACACGCAGAAATTTTAAGTATTTCTAAAGCATGCGATGTGCTACAAAGCAAGAATCTCTCATCATGTGATATGTATGTAACGCTAGAGCCGTGTTTTATGTGCGCATGTGCTATTTCCCACTCAAGACTCAAATGTTTATTTTATGGTGCTTATGATTTAAAACATGGTGCCATTGAAAATAATTTAAGATTTTTTACGTCAAAAGAATGTTTTCATAGACCAGAAATATATGGTGGAATATTAGAAACAAAATCAAACTCATTAATGAAATTATTTTTTCAAAAATTGAGAAACCAAGAATAATAAGTCTAACTATCTTTAGAAGAAAAATATTTTAAATATGCAATTGAGGATGCAAAACTTAATAGTAAATAAATTATCGCAATATCAAAATAAAAATCATTATATTTAAATGTTCCAATAAAACATATTAGTAATGTTGATATTGTAGTTAAACTATTAACTAACAATATTTTGGTTAATATATGCTTATTTACACAAAATAAACATATATTTAAACAAATTATTATAATTATTAAAATGACAAAGATACTTAACATTTTTATTATTTAGTCTTTTTTTAGTTTTTCTTGTGGCTTTTGATGACCTGAAAGATTTGGAGGAGGAGAAATTGAATTACTTTTACTCATACTCGTTGATCTGTTATCTAAACTATTTTTCATTTGATCTACACTAGAAACAGATGAGGATCTTTTTCTCAACAGAGATTCATCTTGTTGTTGTAATTTGGTATTTTCATATATATGATCTTGAGCAAGATTTTGACTTGGTAATTTTGTTGCAGAAAAATCTTCCATTTCTATTTCTATTTTTGTTGGATCAACAATAACACCATACCCATCTTTATCTTCAACCCATCTTGCTTTTGGCACTTGTTTCAATATTTTTTCATCTGTTTTTTTATTTTCAGGCGGCTCATAATATAGAGGCTCTTCAGGAGGAGGTGGTGCAGATGAAGCTTTAGATTGCAATTCATTCTCTGGTATTTCTGGTAAAGCTATAGTTTGTCTATTTATAGTATTTACATCTATTAAACCACTCTGTTGCAGCTGACTATTAGAAGAAAAATCTTCCATTTCTATCTCTGTTGGTTTTGTTGATAAATCTGATCTTGAACTAGATTTTCCTAGCAAATTATTTTTAATATTTGTTAAAATTTCTTTCATTATCACAAGAGGTGTCATAATCATTGCAGCAAATTTTACAGCATCGTCCCAAACTTTTTGCAAAAAAGGTTTTTGTGTAAATAATTTACTATTTTCTGATGATGTGCTAGAAAGAGATTGAACTTCATCGTTTGCTTTTTTTAAACTAGCATTAGATTCATTAACTACCTCACCTGCTTCTCTTATAAGATCAGCATGCGTTTTATCTCCAAATTCATCATAAAAAGCACTATCTATACTTGAAATAGAATTTCTGCGCGATAATAATGCATCATTTTCTGAATAGGCTGAATCTATGGAACTCCTATTTGAAATAATTGATGTACGAAGATCAGCCTGTTCATCAAAATCTAGATCTATTGACTTTCCTACTGGTTTTTTAAGCTCTTCAGGTTCTGATATTGCATTTCTACGTTCTCGTACCACTTCTTCTGTTGAAGAAATTATCTCAACTTTATCTTGCCCTTCA
This sequence comes from Rickettsia conorii, assembly GCA_020726135.1. Lineage (GTDB taxonomy): Bacteria > Pseudomonadota > Alphaproteobacteria > Rickettsiales > Rickettsiaceae > DYTE01. The sequence goes on along the minus strand of DYTE01000004.1, from coordinate 45,382 downwards.
TCTTTTTCCAATGATTCTAATGTATGTGGAGACAATCCATATTCATTATTTTTTGCAACTTCCTGTAACATTTCTTTATATTTGCCTTGTGTGACGGCTAGATAAAATCTTGTTCCTTCATGTTCAATATAACCAATGGCATTATCACCTTTTCCTTCAAATTGTATATTTGGTGGAGCTGTAACTTCCATTAATTTTCCAGACTTATCATAATGAGCTGAAAAATAAATAGCCTTATCTTCTGGCATATTTTTACCATTAGCATCCCGAGCTATCATGGATAAATTAAGTTCACCATTTACTGATTTAGGAAACTCTACAGAACGTATTTTTGCAATCGAACCATCAGCCAATGTAATTGTAGCATTAGTTTCTTTTAATGTGCAAACTTCTTCACCAGATGCGTTTTTTATTATTGTACTTCTTTCATTGGAAGTTGAACTTTCCCATTTAACATCTTGTATTGGTGCAATGTTTTTACTTGTATTGATTTTTTTAAATCCATCAATAGAAATTTGATTTAATTTAGCTTGAAGTTCTTTATTTTCTTGTAATAACTTATTAAGCTCTTCTCTTTCTTTTTCTTCCAATGTTTGTAAGAAATTTTCATATAATTTTCTAGGATTATTTATATCCTCTAATAAATTAGCTCTTAATTCCCGTAGTCCCTCTTGTCTATGCTTAAAAAGCTCCTCCTCTTCTATTCTTTCTATTATTGCATATATTTGCTTTGCTATTATATCTCGTCTTATTTGTTTTATTATATCTTCATCTTCTGATCTAAGTAGTTGAGATTTAGGTGATTCTGATCCGTCCATTGAAGAAAGATTCTTTTCTTCTATCTTTGAACTGTTAATTGTACCAAAATTAAAACTATCACCATCTTGTTGTAGCGGAACTCCTTCATTAGCTATATCAGCTTCACTTAAATTTTTTGACATACAATCCTCTTTTTAATTTATTTAAAATTAATTATTAATTATATTAACTCTTTTTTTAAAAAATTACATCTATAATTTAATTATTTTCTTATATTCGAAATTTAATTTAAATATTGCATATATCCATATGCAACATATTATCACAAATGTTATCATTAAATATATAGATAATGAGTGATATGTAGCATGAGGCATAATAATAAATATCATTGATTGCAAAAATGCACTGGCAGATTTTCCAAGTTTTGAACCTATAACATCAGCAACAGCTTTACCATTTGTTTTAAGCTCTGCGTCAAGTGGCACATAAGCCATTTCTTTTGTCGAATCAAATAATGTATATTTACTAGATTTACTTAAAACATTTTGAACTAATCCAATGTTAATAAGAAGAATTGATGGGTCACTTATAGCTAAAAATATTGTAAAAAAACCACCAACTATTTCAAAATTAGAGAGACTAAAAAATAACATACCTGTAGTAAATACTATAATAGGTGTAGTCATAGCTGCTGCAAACCAACCAAATTTACGTACAATATTAGAGCCTATAATAACAAAACATATTGTAACAATTCCCATATATTTTAAATAGCCTCCCATAAATTCTGCAAATTCTGTAGGTGTCTTATATATTTTCGTTACCGATGCTTTCCACGGCCCTTCAACTAAATTTATAGCAATGCCATAACATATAAGTAATGTTGCAATTAACATTATATATTTTGAAGTAATAACAAGTTTAAAACTATCAATAATAGAAATAGATTTTTCTGGTTCTATAAATTCTAATGTTTTCTTTTCTGAAATATTCAAGATATTATGATTTAAATAGTAAAATACTATGAATATTATACTACCTAAGAATAGAGTTAATGTTAATATTATTTGTCCTGAGACTATATCTTTATCAGAATTTAAACATAATAAATTACTAAAAAATATATTTATAGAAGTTAAATTAGATAATAATAAACCTGAAAAATATAATGCTGTTTGTCCAAATAGCCCAAATAGTGGGTAAAATCTTTGAGATTGCTCAACATTAGTAATATTATTTACAAATTGCCAAAATAACAATGCAAACATAACATCCTGCCATAATTCAGCCATTATATAAAATAATGAAAAACTCCAATTTGATAATAATAATATAAACCATTTAAGATTAGGATAGGACATTACAAGCATTTTTGCTTTTTCTTGATCTAAATGTACAAGTTTATGATTTGGTAATAGATAAAATGCAAATATTGCAAAAAAAATAAGAAATGCAGATGTTATAATATAGAATATATTTTCAGCTTTGATGGATTTTACCATTTTAACATAAATAATACTAACTAAAAATACAGCTGGCATAACTCCCCAGAATTTTAAGAAAGATATTGTCTCTGTTCCTATCATAGTATTTATGATACTATCTTTTAATGCTCTAATAATATTTTGAATAAATAATATTGAAAACATTAATAATGTGATTAGAAAAAATTTTTTCAATTCATCCCTGCGGACCGCCCAAAAATAATCAAGAATAGAGTATAGTTTCTGTGATATATAACTAGAAAATGGTATTTTTAAAAAAGATGACATTGACCTAACCTAATTGTTGAAATACTATGCATGAATCTAAATAATTAATGTGATATATATTTTTATTAATGATTCTAGCATAGAGTGGCTAGAAATATATTATAAATATAAAAAAGAAAATAATCAAGATTGAGTTAATTTTAAGAAAATATATATGGTGGGCCTGGCAGGACTTGAACCCGCGACGCCTTCGTTATGAGCGAAGTGTTCTAACCAACTGAACTACAGGCCCTTTGAAATAGTGAAATACTATATGTTAGGGTTATGACTATGTTTCAAATCACATAAATTTTTTTATACAGGTTTTTTTATAATAAGTCTAGTAAAAGTTTAAGTTTTTATAAAACTATCATCAGGTGTTAATGGTTCACCTCTAAAATTAATTGCATTATTAAATTTATCACAGCAAGTTTCAAAATTTTTATCACATCCTGCTATTAATTTAATAAATATATCTGAAGTAACTGTACCACTGAGACTTAATATGTTATTAGTGTGATGTAATATTTGAAACTTATTATCATTAATAATTGCCACACCTCCATTATAATATCCATTCTCTTTATCCATAGATGTTACAATCACAATATTTCCATCAATTTTTTGAATTTCATATATATTACTATAATCTTCTTCAATAATTTGACATTTATCATCACAAAAATTTGCTCTACATGTTTTACTAAAGACTTGTAATAATGGTTGATTATATAAATTTGCGATAGATGATAACTTAATTTCAAAACTTAAATCATGGTATGTAAATGATTCACAATAATAAGTTGTAAAATTAGTTAAGTTTTTATTAGAATATATAAATATTCCAATCTCTGCATCTCTTAAATCATTGTCTTCTTCAATGCCATTTTTTTCAAATATACCATTTAAAATAATATGATTTTGAGCTGAATCATTAAACTCACAATATTTTATATATAGACCAGAATTTGCAAGGAATAGAATATTATTATGATACACATTATTACCATAATCTGTCAAAAAAATTTCTCTATTATTTGAAAATTTAATATGAAAACAATAATATAAATTATTCATAATATTTCCAATAAAATAATGTCAGATAATTCAAAACTAGAATCAGCTTTTTCTATATATTCAAAATTATCACTTGCAAAACGTACTTCCACATCAAACATAAAATTAGCTTTTAATATTTGATTTTTTTGTAAAACTTCTGATAATTTTACTATTCCTGTTACATAATCAATATTTGCATTAATTTTCATATCATTAATAGATAGATTACATGTATCTTCAACAATTTTGGTAATACGACGACTATATGGTGCAACTTTATCATCATATAATTTAATAAGCTGAAATTCTTGTGATATATCATCACCACTCGCGATAAATTGATTCTCAACATTATAATCAAAATGATCTCGCAATCTAAAACTATATTGTCTACCACGTCTTGCTTTAAAAAAATTATTAAATTGTTCAAATTCATTCATATTAAATATAGGATTTTTTATTATATATTTCTGCCTTGCATATTCTTTATTTTGCCTACGTGTTTCTCTCCCAGAAATAGTATTAATACAATATGTATTAAATTCTGTTGAACATGTTGACAAAATTTCAATAAATTTAGGTAATCTTATATTATGAAAATTCATATAATTTCGTTCATATGTTTAATTAAAATTTTAAAATTAATTGTAACTTTAGTTGTAATTAGATCATGAGCTTTTTGAAATATAATATTATTATAATTGATTCCTATAATTATATGATTCTTTAATTGAGCAGGAGTTTTAATAATAATTTCTGTGATATTATCAACTAATATTGTCAATATTTTCGAATTTTTCTCTCGTGTAAATATAGAAATTTCAAAATCTACTTCATAGATTTTTTGCCTAATTTTAGAAATATTATTTATTTGAACAATATTTATTAATAAAAATGGATATTTAGCATCTTGTTGTGTTGTAATATAGATTCTGTCAACAACAAGCCTAATTTCTGGAGTTTCAGATAATAATTTATGTAATGACATTTGCATTTCATCAATGAAGCTCAGGGACATGTATTTCTGCTCCAATTATTTTTAGAAATTTGTTACGTTCATATATATTTGTAATACGTTTTATTTCAAATAGTCTTTTATTAAATAAAATGCGCATTTTGGTTATTATATTATCACAAAATCTCGTTTTAAAAATAAAATATTCAGAACTGATAACATGTCCAAATTCTATATTTTCAGATAATTGTAATTTTTCATCTGAAATTGCTTTTATTTCAGCATAAAGAATATATTTTTCTTGCCATAATGACATCTCTATATCAGATATAGAAATATTTTCTAAAATAACTATTTTATGTCTAAAATTTTTTATGAATGATTTCTGCATATATGATTTAAATTTTAATATATGAAATTTTAATTTGTAATTTATTCCAAAATTCTAATAGTTCTTTTGAACTATTTAAAACTAACATTATATTTTTATAATTTGTAGCATCATTATCTGCGTAATCATGTCTCATGTGATTTCTAATTTTGCACAAATCCAGCTACCAATTTTTATTATCTATATATCCTAATTTTTTAAGTTTATTTAACTTATCAATAAATAATTTGTTGTTTTCTGCAAAATTATCTAAAACAAATGGAAAAATATTTGTGCAGATAATATCTTGAGAAATAATATTTTATTACATCTAATTCTTTTTTAGTTAATCTCATCATTTATCATTATCAAATTTAATATAAGTTTATTATATCATAATTTATGAGCTAACTTAGATGTTTAATATATTTTTATAAATTCCTAATACGTATTTCTGTGGTTTTAATAAAATTTTTTATAAAATTTAAAAATTGTGAAATAGAATCGACAATATCATCATGTTTACTATAAGGAAAATTTAATAATTCATTTAAAATATTTATATTCTGTTTAGTATCTTTTGGTAACAATATGCTGGCATTTTCAAACATATGAATAATTGTAGCAAATCTTGTGACTTTATCCATTCTTGGTTTTATACCTATAATTCTTATATTATTTGATATTTGTACATCCTGTAATAATTGTTGCCCACTAGCCTTATCTTCTATTAAAATAATTTGAGGATTATATTTTTTTGCTAATTGTTCAAACTGAGATTTAAGCTGTGGATATGTAAGTTTTGCTCTATATATGGATATTAAATAATATTTAGAATCTAATATTCCAAATGTAGAACATACACTATAATCAGAACTTTCTGATATTTTAATAGCACTATCCCAACTTTGAACTATATATTCAAAATTTCTAGGTAATTTTTCATAAAAAGAAATATTTTCTAATTTTAAAAGTGCAAAATTATTAGAAATTGGTTCCTGCATATATTGAGCATGATAATTACTAATACCTATGTCTTTCTCAAGTTTTATTAAATCATCGAGTTTGTCTCTAATTTTATGCAAAGTTTCATCTTTATAAAAATTATATTGATGATTTTTAACATAATAAACATAATTTTGATTAGCTATTACAGGAATTTTTAAATGTTCCCAATTATTAAAATTTTCAAGCAAATAGCCACATAGATCATGACTATGAAGACGTTGCATTACAATAATTATTGCACCTGTTGATCTATCATTTAGTCTTGTAACAAAAGTTTGTTCAAACCATTCTATTGTTTTTTTACGTATTAATGATGAATTAATTTTACTTGGATTATGTGGATCATCAATAATAAGCATATCTCCGCCTTCACCAGTTGCAGAACCACCAACTGATGTAGCAAATCTAAAACCATTTTTTGTAGTTAAGAACTTAGTTTTTTGATTATGTTTGTTGCTAAGTATAGTATTTGGAAAAATATCATTATACCAAGATGAATTCATAACAAACCTTGTGTCCAACGAATGTTTTATACTTAATATATTAGAATAGCTGGCGCACATTATGCGTTTTGCTGGATTTAAACCTAAAAGCCATGCTGGGAATGCGACACTAATGCATACTGATTTTAAAGAGCGTGGTGGAATGTTAATTATTAAACGTTTAATAGAACCATCAGCAACTGACTCCAAATAATCACATATTAAATCAATATGCCAATTAGGTTCATATTTCATACCTGGATTAATTGTATGAAATGTTTTAGTTACAAAACTTGTTAAATTAGTACGTAAAACTGCATGAAGCAATGTTTTATTCATCTCCATTTTTATAAATCAAATAAAATAATATTTAGCATATTATCATATTTAATATAAGTAACTAAATAGATTCTATTTAATATGGAATAAATGCTTCATTAAATACACATACTATTTTTTTACCATGTCTAATTGATAATTTTTTAAATACTTGTTCAACTATAACTAAATTTGTATCTTCTTGTGAAAGTCTATAATTCACCATTGCTTCACGCAAAGCATCATCAACAGCAAAAATTGCTGGTAATTCAGAATTTTTATCTCTAAATTGCAGATATGTAAATTCCCCATCATCAAAAATTTTAATAGGAGCTATCGTTTCATCACCGCTAATTGAATAATTGAAATTATATTTTTCTGGATGTTTTAAATCTACAGGAGTAGCAATTGCAGCTGAATAAGTTTTTAAATCATCATCACTTCCTTCTTCGCCAGGATAGATAAATCTTAAATTAAACACTAGATTAGGATCACGAATATCATATGCTTCTTCAGCATGTAGTTCAAAAATATAAGATCTTTTATTGGTGATTAACATCATATTAGTAGTCGCATCTTTTTCAATTGGTTTAAGTGTAATCATGTTACCATTACCAGATGGAATAATTTGCCATGATGTAGTATCACCCATGGAAATACTCACTACTGTCTCACCTTTACCTAGTTCTATTGTACTTTGAAAACCATAATGACCAACAAATTTAAATACATCATCCTTATTATATACCATTACTCTAATTCTACTATCATGGCCAATTGGTCTTGATTCCACAAAAGCAAAAATATTTACGGAAAATATTATTATAAAAAATGTAAAAAAATATTTCATATTACTAATTTACTCTGTTGTCATTTAAAAGTTTTAATTTATAGTCAGTTACTATGAAATTAAATTTAGAATTATTAACTACGTTATCTATAGTATCAATTTCAAAATAAATATCTACCTCCCAAGTAATATCTTCAAAAATCTCATATGTCAAATTTTTTGTAATTGTTTTAAATTTTACTATTATATGTTTATCATAATGTGTAGTTGAAATAATTTCTACATTACGATTATAATTTTTTTGATAACGTATTACAGGTGAAGATGGATTATCAATATTCATCATATTGCTGAATCTTTTAAATATAATTTTTGTAGAATTTTTTTGAATGAAAAGAAACTGATTCTTCATATCATTATAATTATAAGATTCTCTAATAGTTACATAATTTTTCACTAGAATATCAGCTATAGAAAGAATAGCATCGCCTGGAATATTGTTAGCGTGGATTATAGTTGCAGTTTTATTATCAATATCATCAGACATCAATGTATATTTAATTTGATGAATAATAGGCAATAAAGAATAAGTAGTCAGAAATATAACAGAAAATATACTAATAGTTATAAAAAATACTATCAAAAGAATAGATCTATGGACTATAGGATATAAATATTCCATATTGTACCATTTTTTTGCATCAAGAAAATATTGACCTGATTTTATATATTCTTGAAAAAACTTTATTGAATCACTCATTTATAATTGCTATAATTAAAAATATATATAATCAATTTATCACAATTATGAATGATAAGACTAGTATTAATATAATTTAATTACAATATCTTGTCATTATAATTATTAATTGTTGCTACAATACAATATGATCTATGTTTTATATTGTTTAAATTATGCAATGTAAAAATATACTTGTGATAATAGAGTAGTTCTAGTAATCTTGAATAAAAATGAATTTAATCTTTATGCACATAAATTATGATAAAATTAATAAAATTTATTTTGGCAATAATTTTTATATTACCTTCTATTTCTTGTACGCCTGGTAAGCCTTATGAAATTAAAAGTCCATGCGTTGCAAAAGACTCCGATGATATATTTTCTCCATGCGCGCGTAGACCAGTAAATTTAATGAAAGATATAGTATAATGAAATTACATTTATCAGTTTTATATAATGAACATATTTAATTTTTTTAAAAAATCTTCAAATGAAACAAATGTTTCAGATAATAATATGATAGATCAACATAATAATTTTAATGGCGTTAAATCTATTAAAAATTGGTATGAAAATAGATCAGATAATATTATTATTCAAAGAAATATATTATTATTTTTATCTTTTTTATTAGTAATATTAACTATATTGAGTATATTAGTTGTTATATTTGTGGTTAATTCTCGAACTTTTGATCCTTTTGTTATTCAAGTTGATAATACTACTGGCGTAACTACTATAGTAAACCCAATATCTTCAGATATTTTAAATGGAAATGATGCTCTTGCTCAATATTTTATAAAAAAATATGTAACTGCTCGTGAAACATATAATCCTGTGGATTTTGATAATTTAGCTAGAAAAACTATAAGTTTATTATCCTCTTCTCAATTATATTATAGTTATATAGGTTACATAAGAAATAAAAGTAACGATCCTTTAATTAAATATGGGCAACAAAATACAACATTTTTAGTTGTAAAATCTTGGTCAAAAGTTGCTAATGATAAATATATATTAAGATTTTCCATTAATGAAACAGATGGAGAAAAAAGAACTTATGATAAAATAGCAGTGATAAGTTTTAATTATCAACCTATGGAACTTAGTGATAGTGACAGGGACATTAATCCAGTAGGTTTTCAAGTAATTGGTTATAGGGTAGATAATGACAATAGTTAGATTTTTATTAGGTTTTTTATTAATTTTTATATCACTATCTTCATTTGCATCTCCACCTATATTAGAAGATTGTAAAATTGATAATTCATGTATTAATGATATTGAAATGTCGTTGACTACCGATAATAGAATTAAAACATATCTATATAATCCAAATGAAGTATATTTACTAGTTGTTCATTATGGTTTTCAATCTTTGATTCAATTTGATAAAAATGAAAAAATACAAACAGTATCATTTGGAGATTCATTTGCTTGGAAAATAGATGTTATTGATAATATTTTGATTATAAAGCCAAAAGAAAAAAATTTAAGAAGCAATATGGTTGTTTTTACTAACAAAAATAAAATATATCAATTTGACATTGTTGCAAAAGAATTAGAACCTGGTCAAGAAAAAGAGTTAGTTTACACAATTCGATTTAAATATCCAGCAAAGAAAAAAAATAAAAATATATAAATTTAAATTATTTCATTAAAATACTATGTCAAAAGATATTAAATCAAATGTTCAAGAAATGCCTGAAGTGCAAAGCGAACTTTCTAAAATTTCTGCAAATTCTAAGCAAAGCATAGCTATTTTAGTGATTATATGTTTAGTATTTGCTGGATTATTTTATGTATTTTTTATTAAAGAAACAAAAACTACTATAAAAGTTCAAAATGTTCCAGCTGGTGTTATTAAACCTATTACTGATATATCAAATGATATACCATCAATTCCTAAAATACCTGAAGTACCAAAAATAGAAGCTCCTGTAATTCCAATTGTTTCATTACCTAAATTACCTTCCCCTAAACCTAATATAATATTGCCAGTACAACAGGAAACTGCAACACCTAAATTACCGGAACTTACGACAACTCAACAACCAGCATTACAAACTTTACCTCCAAAACTTTATGATAAAAATATAGATCAACGAAAAGAAACGAAAAATAAATCATCTGTTATATTAATTGCAGGCAGTGCTCCAATGCAGTCATTGGAAGAAATAGAGAAAGATGTTAATTTTACATTAAGAGGTGATTTAAATTGTATTTTATCCAAAGGTAAAATTATTAAGGCTGTTTTGGAAACAGCTATAAATACAGATCTTGTATCAGAAATTAGAGCAATTGTCACTCGAGATGTGTTCTCTGAACAAGGTAAACAAATTTTAATACCAAAAGGATCTAGAGTTTTTGGATCATATAGTGCTGACACTGTTGAAGGTAGAATAATTATAAAATGGTTTAGAATTGATATTCCAAATGGTTATTCTTTAAATTTAGATGGTGATGCAGTAGATAATTTAGGTAGAAAAGGTGAACAAGGTAGATATGACGCAAAATTCAAAGAACGTTTTACAAATGCAGTTCTTGTTTCAGCTTTCAGTATAGGTGTTGCAAAAGGATTGGATGCAATTGTTCCCCCAGTAACTAATGCACAATCTTCTGATGCAAATAAAGCATTAGCCACTCAAATACAAAGTACTGCTTTTAGTATTTATAATATGCCTAATATTACAGATGATGTAAAATTTAATCAAGTTTGTTTGTTAATACCGCAGGCAATTACTGATAAAACTTCTCAAGCTTTCACTATAATATCTCAAGCCTGTTCACAAATTGCCGTTAACACCACTCCGGCTCAAAAATTAGCTGCTGTTATGGCGGCTGTAAATAATGCATCTGCAAGTTTATTAACAAATTTTGCTAATGTAACACCTACACAGTCTCAACAAGCTTCTATTGATGCTTATAATAATATAACAAATATGACTAAAGATTTTATCTCAGGACAAAAATTTAATCCAAGCACAACAATAAATCAAGGGGAAATTATAAATATTTATGTAAATAAAGATTATAAATTCCCTAAATCAATTGTTAATAATACTAGAATATTACATTAAAACTATAGAAATTATGTCAAATGACTTTGTAGCGCTTGAAACTTTTTTATTACCATTTAAAGCATTATTTGCAGAAGATGGTGTTAATGAGATTATGGTAAATAAACCATGTGAAGTTTGGATAGAAAAAAAAGGAGAACAATTAGTTAAAGAAATTCCAGAACTTGATTTGGATCATTTAATGGCTCTTGGGAGATTAATTGCTCAATCTACCGAACAAGTTATTTCAGAAGAAAATCCTTTATTATCTGCAACATTGCCAAATGGTTATAGAGTTCAAGTTGTTTTTCCACCTGCTTGTGAACCTGGTCATATTTGTTATTCCATAAGAAAAGCTACCACAATGCTTATGACTTTAGATGAATATGCAAAAATGGGAGCATTCGACAATACTATTACTAATCTTACAAAAACTAAACCTGTTGATTTATTAAATAAATATCTGAAAGAAAATAAAATTCAAGAATTTATTAAAAATGCAATAATAGCTAAAAAAAATATAGTTATTAGCGGCGGTACATCAACTGGTAAAACAACTTTTACTAATGCAGCTTTAAGTAGTATATCTCCAAATGAGCGGCTAATTAGCGTCGAGGATGCTAGAGAAATTCTTTTACCACTTCATCCAAATAAAGTACATTTACTTGTTTCTAAAGGTGGTCAAGGCCGTGCAAAAGTAACTACACAAGATTTGATAGAAGCATGTTTACGGCTTAGACCTGATAGGATTATTGTTGGAGAACTTCGTGGCGCTGAAGCATTTAGTTTTTTACGCGCAATTAATACTGGTCATCCTGGCTCAATATCAACTTTACATGCTGATAGTCCAGAAATGGCTATAGAACAATTAAAGCTTATGGTAATGCAAGCAAGTCTTGGCATGCCACCTGATGAGATAAAAAAATATATACTTAATGTTGTGGATATTGTTGTCCAGCTTAAAAGAGGTGAAAATGGTAAACGATATGTATCAGAAATTTATTATAAAAATAGTGAACTTTAGAGGGTGTGACTATGCAATTGAATAAAGTTGCAAAATTACTACGCAATATAATAGGCCATATTTTTATTCATCCATTTGTGTTGTTTATAACTTTATGGACTACAGGAATATGCGTTGCTTTTGTAACAGGTGAAATAGATTATGTAGGAATTGATTCAAGAGCTTTTTATGTATTATATAAATATATATCTTGGTTAATTAATGTATGGCCACAATTACAGTTTTCTGCTTATAATTATTTAAAACTTAAATTAGTTGCAACAATATTTTCTCCTATAATTATTGTAATAATTTTCTATATTAAAAATTTTAAAGCAATTAAACATTTTGAATTTGGAAAAACAAAAGAAACTGTCTATGGTGATGCTGCTTGGGCAACACAAGAAGATGTAGAAAGAGCGGGTCTACGTTCAAAAGAAGGAATGTTGTTAGGAGTTGATAATAATGGTTATTATATATCAGAAGGTTTTCAACATGCACTTCTTTTTGCTCCTACTGGTTCAGGGAAAGGCGTTGGTTTTGTAATCCCAAACTTATTATTTTGGCAACATTCTGTTGTAGTTCATGATATTAAACTTGAGAATTTTCAACTTACAAGTGGTTGGCGTGCAAAACAAGGTCATAAAGTTTATGTATGGGAACCATCAAATCCAGATGGTGTAACACATTGTTATAATCCAATAGATTGGGTCAGTAGTAAACCAGGACAAATGGTAGATGACGTACAAAAAATATCAAATCTTATTATGCCAGAAAAAGATTTTTGGAATAATGAAGCAAGGAGTTTATTTTTAGGAATAGTATTATATTTAATCGCAGATTCTACGAAGATAAAATCATTTGGTGAAGTTGTGCGAACTATGCGTAGTGACGATGTAGTATATAATTTAGCAGTAGTATTGGATACTTTGGGTAAAGTTATTCATCCTGTAGCTTATATGAATATTGCTGCATTTTTACAAAAAGCTGATAAGGAAAGATCTGGCGTTATATCAACTATGAACTCATCATTAGAATTATGGGCAAATCCATTAATTGATATAGCTACAGCTTCATCAGATTTTAGTATAATTGAAATGAAAAAGCAAAGAACAACAATTTATGTTGGTTTAACTCCTGATAATATTCAACGTTTGCAAAAATTAATGCAGGTATTCTACCAACAAGCAACAGAATTTTTGAGTCGTAAAATACCTGATACAAAGGATGAGCCTTACGGTGTAATGTTCATGATGGATGAATTTCCAACTCTTGGTAAAATGGAACAATTTAAATCTGGTATTGCTTATTTTCGTGGATACAGAGTACGTTTATTTTTAATCATTCAGGATACTCAACAATTAAAAGGTACATATGAAGAAGCTGGAATGAATTCATTCCTATCTAACTCTACATATCGTATTACATTTGCTGCAAATAATTATGAAACAGCAAATTTAATATCTCAACTTTGTGGTAATAAAACTGTTGAACAAGCTTCATATAGTAAACCTATGTTCTTTGATTTTAATATTTCATCACGAAGTCAAAATATTTCAAATGTACAACGAGCTTTGTTGTTACCACAGGAAGTTATACAATTACCAAGAGATGAGCAAATTGTTTTGATTGAATCTTTTCCACCTATTCGTTCTAATAAAATAAAATATTATGCAGATAATTTCTTTACAAAAAGACTTTTACCACAAATTTTTGTACCTACTCAAGATGCTTATACAGTAAATAATAGTGAATTTGAATCAAGCGAGTCAACTGAGTCAGTTGAAGATGATGAAGTTGAGAATGAGTCAAATGATGAAGAATAGAGATGTCAACTATATTAAAGTTGACTACAAACTTTGTCATAGACTCATTTCAGAATCTACTTCAAAATTTAAAAAATATATTAATCAGAGGAACAACCTGATAATGCAGAATCTAGTTCATCATTATTAGACTCAGATAATTGTAGAACTAACTTCAATATATTAGCTTCATTTATATTTTTAATATCATCTGAAGTTGCTACCAGACAATTATTCTCTTTAGATGTAGATATAGTATATGGAGGTTTAGTACCATTTTGACTACCAGGGTTTTTTTCTTCCTGTCCTTGTAGCCCTTGATTTAATGATAATTTTAATACGTCGCACTGTGACTGTAATGCTTGAATCTTATTAAATAGTTCTTGCTTATCTTCTGCACCATCGAGATTAAGAGATATTTTAAGAGCTTCATGTTGTAGTGATACTATTTTTATAGCATCATTTTTAGCTTTGTTATATTTTTCTTGTAACTCACGATAATCTTTTATTAAATTATTATGTACTTCTCTTAGTTTTTCACGGTCCGAGACTAATAGATCATAGTCTTTTGCCACTAAATCAGACTGTTTCTTCTGATTAGTTATTTTTGTTTCTACAGTTTTTATCAAAGATTGATATGTATCAATTTGCTTTACAATATCTTGCTTTTCTTTTTTAAAATTTGTTAATTTTTCTTTTAATTCTATATTAGACTCTTTATATTGTCCACATTTTGTTTGTAATGTGCTTATATCAGCTTCCAATTTTTTTTTAGATTCATTGGCATTTTTTAACTCTTTTTCTAACTCTTTAATTTTTGGATTAGTTGCTGCTTTTAGATTATCACTTGACTTAGTAAGTTCTTGTTCTAGTATTATTTTTTCAGCCTGTAATTCTTCAAGTAATTTAGTTTTTTCTTCTAATTTTTTTAATTTAGTTTGTAATTCGTTTAATTTATCTTTTGAATCATTTAATTCTTTTTGTGTTCTTTCTAATTGAGATGATTGTTTAATATCTTTTCTGGTTTCACTAGCGCCTTTCTTTTGTTGTCCTGATATTTTTTTATTAAGTTCAGATAATTTATCCTTAGCTTGTTTTAGTTCATCTTGCAATTCTTTTATTTTTTTATCGTTATTTTCTATTTTATTTGAACTATTTGATTCAGTTGGTGATTGTTTAGTATTTTTTAGTTTTGATAATTCTTGACCTTTTTCATATAAATTATCTTGAACTCCTTGTAACACACCAATAAGTGTTTTTAATTCATTATCTTTATCTTCTAATTGTTTTGTTAATGCAGTAATTTCATTTTGTTGTTCATCTATTTGTTTATTCAAATCTTCTATATTAACATTATGTTGTTCTTCTGTTTGTGAATCTACAGGTTCTGCTTTTGGTTGTGCAGTTGTTTCAATTATCTCAAATACAAGATTTGCATGTCTTGCTTTTTCGTTCTTCAAATCTTCTTCTGATTTCTTCTTCTCTTCATCGAGCATTCTATTCAGCAATAGATTATTTTTTCTCAATGTTTCATTCTGTTTTATCAATTCTTCAATTAATAAATCCTTTTGATCTGTATTGGAATTAATTTGTTCGTTTGTACTAATTTCATTATTTTGTTTCTTTTTCCCCATATAAACTCCTTCAAATCTATGTTAATTTAATAAATGTGGCAAAAATATAACAGAAAGATTAAAGATAATCAAGAATTGTTTAAATAATATTGTCTATCATCAAATCAAGCAATTTGTTAGCTTCAGGAATTATTATTTCTTCAGTTAAATTAATAAAGAATATAATACGATTATTAGGGCGTAATTTAACATTAGAAGAATATTTATTAACAAATTCTAATATTTTTTCTCCATTTGAATTATCATAAAACTTAATTGAAAATCCAGATTTACTGGAATCAAAATTTTCTATATTTAACCTAATAGCCTTATGTTTTATATTTACAATTTCCAACAAATTTTTAAATGAAGAAGGCATAGTTCCAAATCTATCTATCATTTCATCTCTAAATTTATCTAGTTCTACATAATTTTCTAAATTACCTATACGCCTATATATAGCAATTTTTAAGTCTGAATCTTTAATATAATTATTTGGAATAAAAATAGGAACTTCTAGATTAATTATAGGGGAAATATGATTATTAAGTTTTTCATTCTGGTTTGAAATAATATTGATTTCTTGTTCCAAAATTTCTTGATATAGTTCAACTCCAATATGTTTAATTTGCCCGGATTGTTCTTCTCCAAGCAAATTACCAAAACCTCTAATATCTAGATCATGACTAGATATAGTAAAACCAGAACCAAGAGCGCAAGTATTTGCCATAATATCTAATCTTTTTTGCGCATGGTCTGTCATAATTTTGATATTTTGTGGTAAAATCAAATAAGCATACGCCCGGAATTTACTTCTACCAATTCTACCTCTTAATTGATATAATGAACTTAGGCTAAACATATAAGGCCTATGAATAATCATACTATTGGCACTTTCTATATCTATACCTGATTCAATAATATTGGTAGCAATTAATATATCAAAACCTCCATTTGAAAATTCATTCATAATTGCATCTATCTCTAATGCCTTCATAGATCCATGAGCAATTTTATATTTTAATTCTGGTACTATTTTCTTCAATATTGTTTCAATTTCATCTATATCTTTAATTCTAGGGACGACATAAAAACTACGTCCTCCTCTCCAATGTTCTTTTAAAAGAGCATCTCTAATTATTGTAGCATCAAATTGCATAATATTAGTTCGCACCTCAAGTCTATTTAGCGGTGGCGTTGCAACAATACTCAAATCTTTAATTCCAACCATGGACATTTGTAATGTTCTTGGTATTGGTGTAGCAGACAAAGATAGAACATGAATTCCTGTTTTTAGATTTTTAATATGTTCTTTTTGTGATACACCAAAATGTTGTTCCTCATCTATAACAAGGAATTTTAAATTGTGAAATATTATATTTTTACTAAATAATGACTGTGTGCCTATAATAATATTCGCAGTACCATTTTTTATTTGTGCACGCACTTGATTAGCTTCTTTAGAAGTTAAAAGACCTGATAATTGAACTATATGCAAATTAAACTTTTCAAAACGTTTTATAAAACGTGAATAATGTTGTTTGCATAAAATTGTTGTAGGCACAACCAATGCTATTTGGGCATTACTAATATTAGTAGATTTAGCAACCATAAATATTGCTCTCATTGCTATTTCAGTTTTACCAAAACCAACATCTCCACAAATTAAACGATCCATCCATCTATTAGAAGAAAAATCATTTTTTATATCATCAATAGCTTTTAATTGATCTTCTGTTTCTTGATAAGTGAAATTATTTACAAATTGATTATAAAGCTCAGAATCATATTCAATGATATCTGCTTTTAATAATTTCCTCTTAGCTGACAATGAAATTAATTCTAAAGCTAAACTTGTTATATAATTTTTTGCCTTAGCTTTATTTCTTTGCCAGATTTCAGATCCTAGCTTATCTAATATAGCATCACTTGAACCATATTTTTTAATTAAATCAATATTTTCAACTGGAATATATAATTTATCGTTATTATCATA
Organism: Rickettsia conorii; assembly: GCA_020726135.1. Classification (GTDB taxonomy): domain Bacteria; phylum Pseudomonadota; class Alphaproteobacteria; order Rickettsiales; family Rickettsiaceae; genus DYTE01. The sequence goes on along the minus strand of DYTE01000004.1, from coordinate 27,669 downwards.
TAATATTTTTAAAAAATCATGTTCAATATTTTCTATTTTTAATGTTTCTAGCGCTTCAAATCGCCCAATACCATGTTGTTTATGAACAATTAGTTCGCCTTCTTGTAGATTATCTAACTCAGCTAATATATTCTTTAAATTAGATGTAGCATTTCTTGTTGAAATTGTAAGTTTTTCATTAAAAATATCAGAATATGATATGAATAAATATTCATTATTATAAAAGCCTTGTGGTAAATTGACTTTTGTTAAATTAATTAATTCTATTTTAGATTCAGATAATTGAGAAATTTGAATGAATTTTGTATCGTAATTTTCAAGAATAGATTTAATTCGCTCAATTTGAGACTGTAGAAAGCAACATATAATAATTTTTTTATTTTTATGTTCATTAATTAAATGTATAAATTTTTGATATATTGTTTTTTGTTCATTAAAATTGGAATCATATAATTTATCTATTTTATATAAATTATCAAAATCTTGATCTATGATTTTTATTTGATTATTTGTATTTTCTATAATTTGATCAAAACTAGTATAGATTTTATTATAATGTATAATTGGTTGAAATGTCTTATTATTAACTTTAAAATCATATATTTCCTTATAATTTTCCTCAAATGATTTTAATGAAGACAAACATAAATCATCATAAATGAGATGAGAACCAGGCATATAATCTATTAAGAATTCAAGCGAATTATAAAATAACTGACCAAAATTTTCATAAGATGGGTATTTTTTTCCATTTGTCACAGCTTGATATAATGGATGATATATATTATTTAGCCCAAAAGATTTTATATAATTTTCTTTAAAATTATTAATTCTTATTCTATCTAATATTATTTCAGAACTATTTCCGATAAATAATTCATTTAATAATATTGAGGATATTTGTGTATCTAAATCGAATTTTTTAATAGATTCAATTACATTCCAGGAAAAATTAATTCTATAACCACATTCCTTTGATAAAACTAGATCTAGTATTTCACCTCTTACTGCAAAATCTCCAACATCTATAGCTCTTGAACTCTTTGAAAATCCATTAGTTACCAAAAAATTTGATAAATATTCTATAGTTATTTGGTCTTTTAATTTTATTCTCATGTATGAATTTTTAAAAATATCTTTTGGAGGAACTTTTGCAAGAATATTTTCTACATTTGTGATGAGTAAATTATTAGATGGATTTAATGATAAATATGTTAAAATTTTGACTCTTTCAAACATAATATTAGATGATGGCGAAATAGAATCATATGGTTCAATGTCTAATTTAGGAAAAAATATTATTTTATATTTTCCCACGCCAAAAAATAGAATTTGTTCGTAATATATTTTAGCAAGCTCTTCAGAAGGGCAAGCTATTATTAAATTATTTATATTATTTTCAATAAGATAATTTTTTGCAAAAAAACTTACTGAATTTAACGGAATATTAGCTTTTATCATTGCATATTCTAAACATTATGGTATAATTACGCCTAGGTTGAAATGAATGGAATCAATTCTAAGCGAATAAAACAATCATATAGGCTCCATAATTGATGTATCGTTGTTTAGTAATTCATTTATTTTAACTCAATACTTTAACATAAGGTAATTAGATTTATCTGCTCCATAATAAATCAGTATCTTATGTTAAAGTGACTAGTATTAAGTATATTTCTATACTTAACATTGCTCCATGTTTCTTTATGCTCCACATTTATTTGTGCTCCATATAAACGTATAGTCTTTATATTTTTATTATGCGTATTTGTAAATCAAATATATCAATTCTTCCATCATATAAATTATATATATCTAAATTTGTTGTAAATTTGCTCAAAGTTTGATCTTCAATGAAATTTTGATATTTGGATAAAATATTTTTTAATTTCTCCTCACCGCAAATTTCTAAGTAAATACGATCTGAAACTTCCATAGATGAATCTTTCCTTAATATTTGGATTAAACGTATAATATCTCTAGCTATACCTTCTTCATATAAAGATTCTGTAATTTCTGTATCTAATATTACAAGACCAAGTCCAGATGATAAAGATTTAATTGCTTTAATATTTTTATTTGGTTCAAGAGTTAGAGAATATTCATGCAATTCTAGTTCTACATCAGCAATTTGTAATTTATCATTTTTTATAGTCCACTGATTTTGCCTAGATGCAGATATTATATTTTTTACAGAACTAGCTAATCTCTTACCAACAAGTGGAAAATTAATTGATAATTTCTTTGTTGCATAATCATCTAGATTTGAAATTAGTTTGATTTCTTTAATATTTAGTTCATCTTTAATTAAATCTTCAAATTGATTTACAAAATCAAAATTTTCTCCAATTATACTTAGAACAGCAATAGGTTGTCTTACTCTAATATTTAAATTATTACGTATAAATAATGCAGAACTACAGATATCTATAATAATATCCATATTTCCTACTAGTGCTCGATCAATATTTATATAGTTTAAATTATATAAATCACCCAAATGTACACTTTGTTCATTATCATTTAAATTTAGATATATTGATTCTGAAACTAAAGGTAGTAATGAAGCCATATATTTGCACATTGTTATGATAGATGTATATAGAACATTATATGCTAAAATCTTATCATCATCTTTTGTTGATTTCCAAAAACGTTCTCTACTTCTTCTAATATACCAATTATTTAATATTTCAAAAAATGATGATATAGCACTATAAGCTGTCTGAGTATCAAATTTATCAAGAGATGATGTGATAGATTCCGTTGCAATTTTAAGCTTAGCTAGAATATATGAATCTAATGGTTTTAGATTGGTAGGTAATATATCTAAATACTCAGCTTTTATTCCATCAGCATTAGCATAGATTATAAAAAAATTATATGCATTCCATATTGGTTTGATAAATAAACGTAATGTTTCATATATCATTTTTCCATCTTTATCTATTAATAATTCTTGTCCCTGAACAACAGTTGATGAAAGCATTGTAACTCTGAGTGCATCTGAACCATATTTATCAAATAATTCTAATGGGTCAGCATAATTATTTAAGCGTTTAGATAATTTTTGACCTGTTGAATCTAATATTACGCCATGACATATACAATTTTTAAATGGAATATTATCAAAAAGTGCTGTAGATAAAACCATTAAAGTATAAAACCAACCTCTAGTTTGCGCTGAATATTCTACTATAAAATCTGCAATATTTAAATTTTTATCTAGATAATTATCATCAAACATAAAATGTTGTTGAGCATAAGGCATTGATCCACTTTCAAACCAACAATCAAAAACATCTTCTACTCTAACCATAAGAGATTTGCCTGTAGGATCATTAGGATTAGCCCTCTCAAGACTATCTATAAAAGGTCTATGAAGATTTTCTACTTTAACATTAAAATCATTCTCCAATTCTGCAACTGAACCATATACATCTATTCTTGGGTATTTTGGGTCGTTTGATTTCCATATAGGAATGGGTGTGCCCCAGAATCTATTACGACTAATAGACCAATCTCTTGCATTTTCAATCCATTTACCAAATAAACCTTCTTTTATATGTTCAGGAATCCAGTTAATATCTTTATTTAATCTACACATACGATCTCTTATAGATTCTCTGGTTGTCTTGGTACGTCTATCAAGACACTCTCCTGTAATATTAACATACCAAGAAGGTACAGCCTTATAGATTAATGGTGTATCAGATCTCCAACAATGAGGATAATTGTGAAGATATTGTTCTGTTTTTAACCATGATCCTTGTTCTTTCAATTTTATAATAATTTTATCATTCGCATCAAAGACAAGAATATTTTCAAAATCAGGAACTAGTGATGTGAATTTACCAGCATTATCAACTGGGCATACTATATTAATATTATATTTTTCGCATAATATCTGATCATCTTCTCCAAATCCTGGTGCCATATGTACAATTCCTGTACCACTACCAGTTTCAACAAAATCACCTATTAAAATTTTAAAAGCATTTTTTTCATTTTTAAAATAATCAAATAATGGCATATATGTTAAATTTTCTAAATCTGATCCTTTTAATTTTATAAAATTTTCATCAGCTACATAGTTAAGTTCTTTTGCATATTGCAAAGCTGCCCATTCTGCGATTATATAACATGTTTTTTCATGAGGAATACAGATATAATCTATATCTTTTCCAACCGCTAATGCAAGATTAGATGGTAATGTCCATGGCGTTGTTGTCCATGCTAATATTTTATATTCATCAAAATGATCTGGAGCTAAAGATGGCTTTTCATTTAAAATAAAGCTAAGTGTTACTGCTTTATCAGCGCGTTCTCTATATGCATTATCTAATCTTGTTTCAAAATTAGACAGAGGTGTTTGACATGCGTATGAATAAGGCATCACGCGCATAGATTCATAAATACAGCCTCTATTATAAAGTTCCTTGAAAGCAGACAAAACTGATTCCATAAATTCTAAATCCATAGTTTTATATGAATTCTTAAAATCCACCCATCTTGCTTGTCTCTTTACATAAGTTTCCCACTCATTTGTATATTTCATTACAGATGTTTCACAATATTGATTGAACTTATCAATACCAAACTCAGAAATTGCAATTCTTCCCTGTATTCCTAACTCCTTTTCAGCTTGCATTTCCGCTGGTAACCCATGACAATCCCAACCAAAGCGACGTTCAACTCGCGAACCTTTCATTGTATGATATCTTGCATATACGTCTTTTATGAATCCTGTGAGCAAATGACCGTAATGAGGCAAACCATTGGCAAAAGGTGGACCATCATAAAATATGAACTCATCTCTAGCATTACGCTGATCTATGGATTTTTGAAATATATTATTTTCATCCCAATATTGCAATATTTTACTTTCCACTTCTGCAAAATCAGGATTTGAAACTACATCTTTATAATATTTTTTAGTCATAATTATTTTATAATATTTATATTATCATCTTCTTTCAATTTATATCATAAATATAAAAAAATTGTGAATAAAATTATTTGAACTTTTGCATGATCTTTATAGTGTCATTAAAGTTCTGATCAAGTTTAATCTATCTAATATAGGTTTTTATTTCCATAATTAGGATCATAAAAATTATCTTTGTATTTTTGGCTTTTTTTCGCCTTGTTGTTCGACTGTTGGAGTGTTTATTGGCGTTGCTATTCCATTTTGTTTGCTTATTGTTTGAGAATTTCCTAGTATTTTTCTAAGGTTAGAGTTTGAATTATTAATAGATTTTCCTTTAGTTTGTGATGTAACAATATCTTGTTGTTTTTGTTTTGTTTTAGTTATTTTTAAAAATTTTTTTATACTTTCTAACAAATTTTTTAAGGCTTCAATAATACTCGGTGATTTAGACAGATCTTGTGTTTGTGGTATTTTTTCTGTTGTCTTCGCTGCCTCTTCCAGTTCATGTGTTAATTTTTTTACATTTTCATTGGTCTCTAAAAATTCACTTCTAAGTTTATCAACTGATTGATTTTGTTTTTTTCGTTGTTCAGTATCTTTAATATTTAAAAGTTTCTTTCTTTCTTCTATAAGTTGCTTATTTAGTTTTTGAAGTTTTTCCATTTCGGATGTAAGTTTACGCGCGGCTTCTATTTTTCTTTTATTTTCTTCTTGTTTCTTCTCATTATCTTCAGGCATATTATTCCTCTATATATTAAAATCCAGTTGCCAACAGTAATTAATTCTCTAAAGACTTTAAGCAGTTCATCGGTTATTCTATTTTTTTTACACTAAAGTGAATAATCTATGTAAATTAAATTTTACTGAAATTTTTTGTTTTGTCGATGATTATATGTAAAATATGATAAAAAATATTCTTTTCTCTATTGAATATAAAAAAACCAAGGTTAAAGAGATGTTGAGTAAAACTGAAGTTTTAATAATATTAGAGCATATTTTTTTGTTATATCAATTGATCTACACCCCATCAAAAATTAAATCACACCTAGTGCCTGCGCTCAATTGAGAGCATGTACTACTTAATCTCATCTAAATTATCACCAAATTTATAATCTATAGTAGTTTTAACTGTCATAATATTCGTAAAATCTTCCATAATATTTTTGATTAATGGAATGATTATGTCTACTTCAGAGATTGGAGCCTCAAAAATTAACTCATCATGAATTTGTAACAATAATTTAGTTTTAAAATTTGAGCTTGTTAACATCTTGTCAATATTAATCATTGCTATTTTGATAATATCAGCACTCGTACTTTGAATTGGCGCATTAATTGCAGCTCTTTCGGCAAATTGCCTCATAGCATGTTTAGAATCATTGATCAAAGGAGTAAAACATTTTCTGCCAAATAGATTTTTTACATAAAGATTTTTTTTTGCAAAATTAATTGTATCTTCCATATAATTTTTAATTTCAGGATATTTTTCAAAATATTTCTCTATATATTTAGCGGCAACTGGTCTTGAAATATTTAATTGTTTAGAAAGGCCAAATGCTCCTATACCATAAATTACACCAAAATTTATAGTTTTTGCTTTACGTCTATATTCAGTATTTACATCATCTAATTTTAAATTAAATATATTCATAGCAGTTTCTATATGAACATCACGATCATTATTAAATGCTTCTTTTAACCCAGCAACATTTGCCATCGAAGCTAATATCTTCAACTCTATTTGTGAATAATCAAAAGATATTAATTTATGATTTGCTTTTGCAACAAAGGCTTGTCTAATTCTTCGCCCTTCCTCATCTCTGATTGGTATATTTTGTAAATTAGGTTCAGATGAACTCAGACGCGCTGTAGTTGTAACAGTTTGAGAAAATTTTGTATGAATACGCCCAGTTTTATGATTAATTTGTTTAACTAAATTATCACTATATGTGTTTTTCAATTTAGATAATTGACGAAATTGTAGCAATAGACTTGCTATTTTATAACCTTGATTTTCAAGTTTTTCAAGTATATCAACATCTGTCATATAAGATTTAGATTTTTTAAGTATTTTGCCATAAGGTAATAGCATTTTTTCAAATAATATTTCTCCAACTTGTTTATGTGAAGCTATATTAAAATTTGTACCAGCAAGTTCCCAAATTTCTTTTTCAAGTAAAGATATTTTAATACTGAATTCATTAGATAATTGCTTTAAGTAAGCAGCATCTAATCCTATACCTTCTATTTCCATTTTATGTAAGATGCATACTAATGGTAAATCTATTGTTCTATATATCGCAAATAATTTATCTTCTTGTAATGATTTAATTGATGTTTTAGCTATATTTACAAATTTTGGAATAGTTTTTATTATTTCATCTATTTTTTCTTGAATTATTTTAATTTTATTATTAAATAAGCTATTTTTAGCATTTAAATAATATATGAGTTCAATATCATCAAATGATGATATTTTTTCAGAGGAAAAATCAAATATTTTTAATAAATTTTTCAATCCAAATGTAATTTTTCTAACTGAAATATCTTCCAATAATGAATGAATTTTAGATTTAATATATTGATTTAAAAGTTGAATATTTGTTTTTTGCTCAAAATTAAATAAATCTATGGATTGATCTTGATCATATTCGTAATGATATATTTCTTCATTAACAAATAGAAATACATTATCTTGATTATTACAATATATCGCAATAATACCAAATTGAAGAGCTTTATCTATACATTGATTAATATTTTTTTCAGATTCTATTTTTACTAGATTATATTTTATATCTTCATGTATTTCTGGTTTTGTTATATTGAGTTTAAATAAATTCTCGACTCTTTTAGTTAGAGATTTAAAACCATATATTTCTAGAAAACAAGCTATTTGATTATTTTCTGGGTAAGAATAATCTAAATGTTCAATATTTTTATCTAATTCAACATTGCTATCAAGAGCGACTAATTTAAATGATAGAAAAGCATCATCTCTATATTCTGCCAAAATATTTTTTTGTCTGGCATTTTCTACTTGATCTAAATTATTATACAAATTTTGTAATGATCCAAATTGGGTAATAAGATTTGCTGCTATCTTAGGTCCTATGGATCGTACACCTGGTATATTGTCGGATTTATCACCAATTAAAGCCATGACATGTTGCAAATGATCTGGAGTAACGCCATATTTTTCAAATATATCTTGATTTGAAATATATTTATTTTTTAATGGATCATAAATTTTAGTATATTGATTCATCAATTGAGATAAATCTTTATCAGCTGTAATAATTACAAGATTTTTTTGTTGATTAGAAGTAATTTTAGCTATTGTAGCTATAATGTCATCTGCTTCATAATTCTTCTTTTCTATTATATGAAAATTTAAAGCAGAAGCGGCTTTACGTACTAAAGATAATTGAAAGATAAGATCTTGTGATATTTCAGGTCTGTTAGCTTTATATTTAGAATAAATCTCATGACGAAAATTTTTACCACCAGAATCAAATATAATAGCAGCTTTTTTAGGTTTAAACTCTCCGATAATCTTAAGTAACATTGAAGTAAAACCATAAAGAGCACCAACTTCATCACCAGCTGGGCTAGTTAAAGATGGAGATGCGTAATATGCTCTAAATATAAACCCATAACCATCTATAATCAACAAATCTTCATCATTTAAAATAGAAGATTCTAATTCTAACATTTAAGAATTTTTTTGTGAAAATAAATTACCAAAACTACCATATTTCTTGTTAAAATCACTAATATTCTTATTAGATGAATCAACAACAGCTCTACTACCTTTGCACCATGCTGGATGTTTTCTATAATCAACGTCCATCAATATTTTATCACCATGAAAAGTAGAATTAGTATGAAAAACATCTTCACTGATAAGAACTTCTACTTCATGATATTTCGGATGTATATTTTTTCTCATAATGCAACCTGATTTTTTCTTTGAATTATCATTTTTTTTATTGTTTTTGCTCTTGTGGACAATAAATTTTCAGATGTTTTTAACATATATTCATCAAAACCACCAAGTTTTTCAACAGACCTAATACATCTTGCTGTAACAGACAATTTATATTTTTGCCCTAAAACATTACTAACAAATTTCACCACTCTAATATTAGGTTCAAAACGCCTTCTGGTTTTTATTTGAGAATGCGATACTTTGTTTCCATACAAAACACCAACATTACTAAGTTCGCATTTACGAGACATTATCTACCATTATTTTATAATTATGTTACAAGCTATAATTATATCTTCTAAATTATATCAAGTCAAATAATTTAGTTTTAACAGAATTATAAGATGTGAAATTAATTTCTTATCATAACCATTAGATGATATGATAATATTATTAAATAATTCTTTACAATTTTTATAGTTTCTGTTATGTTTTTGCCACATTTATTAAAATCAAATGAATTAAGGAGTTTATATGCCAAAAAATGGTATAGAAGATGAGAATGAAATATTAAAAAAAGCAAATGAGAAATTAAGACAAGAGAATGATGAACTGAAAAAAAAATATGCAGATAGTTCAGAAGGAGTCAAAACTAATATTCTCACCATTATGCGTATTAAAGATGAAGTACAAGAAAATCAAGAGAATTTAACTATAGAAAAAGCTAGAAATGCTGAGTTAGAAGAACGACTTGTTGCATTTGAACAAGAATTAACTACAGAAAAAGCTAGAAATGCTGAGTTGGAAGCAAAACTGCAACAACTTAATAAACAAGAAAATGAAACTCAGTTAGCAAAGATAGAAGAGTTAGTTGAAACTAGAGAAAAAAATGGTAAATTACAAAAGGAATTAAACGAATTAAAACAAAAACTAAGCCAAGTTACAAACAGAAATAAATTAGTATCTACTAACTCACAACAAGATACATCCAAAATACAAAATCAACAAACAGTAAAGCATAATAAAATTGCTGAACTTCAAAAGAAGATAAATAATTTAAACGAACAAGTAAATCAGCTACAACAAAAAATTGTTAAACAAGATGTTGAACTTAAAGATTTACGTAGTAATAAACAAGATATTCTACAATCTGAACAAAAAATAGAGTCATTAGAATCAACACTAAACTCATTGAAAGAAAACTTGGTTCAAAAAGAAAAAGAAGTTACTCAACTAACTGCAAGACTTGAAAAACAAGAATTTAAAGACATACAAACAAAAAATGCAGTTCTTGCAAGGAAAGTTGTCTCTGGTGCTACAGAAAATAATTTAGAACAAGAGCAACTATTAAAAATCGAACTAGAAAAATTAAAATCAGAACGTGAGTCTAATAAAAAACTTACTAATGAATTGATTGTGAAATTAGAAACTACAGTTAATAAATCAAGTGAAACAATTGAAAAACTTACAGAAGTAAATAATCAACTTATAAAACGAATCAACTTATTATCAGAAGAGAAAACAAAGAATGAAAATGAGAATAAAAAACTAAAGAAAAGTTTAGATAAAGCTAAAGAAAACTTTGAAAAAATAGATGCTAATAGATCTAAATTTGTAGCTGAACAAAATAATGAAATAGAAAAACTTATTACAGAGATAAAAAAACAAGAAAGATCTAAATTTGAAAAAGAACTCTTCGAATTAAAACAAGAATTAGATGAGATGACAAGCATGCTAGCTAGTAGTATCTCTAGTAAAGGAAATCCAGTTAAAAACTATACAAAATTTCTAAAAACACTAAGTACAGAAGAATCATCAGCATCTAGCACAAAAATTATAGAGTTAGAAGAAAAGATAAAACAACTTGAAGAAGAAGTTTATCAAGGTAAAGTAGAAACACCCAAACTTACGTTAAAAATTCAAGAATTAGAATTTAACTTAACATTATCTCAAAAAAAACTGCAAGAAATGGAGGCAAAGTCTGAAAATGCACAAACAAATGAAGGCTTCTTGAATATTATATCATGTATAAATGATAAAAATTTAGAATTACAAAAGGAGATAGATAATTTAAAAGAATCTCTTGCTATAAATGAATCTCTACAAGAGAAGCAAAAGAGCTTAGAATCTATTTATACCGAATCACTTGCTCGCAATCAAGAATCAGAACAAAAAATAATAGACCTATATAATGAAATTGAGACATCAAAATATATGCAAGTACACTTGATATCTGCTAACAATGAGTTACAACATCATTTAGTTAGTTGCAAACAAGTTTTTGATCTATTGAACGCATATAAAGAAATTGATATACAAAATGAAACATTTCTGATAGAGGATCCTCAATTATACAACAATATAAAATTTGCTTTAGAACTTGCTACATCTTACCAATCTCAACTAGCTGCTTTAGAATTTATTTTACAATAATCACAATTAAAAATCCAAGAATTATGTTAAATAAATTATTAGAAATAAAAAAAGAAATAAATAACATCAATGAAAATATTCAAGCAGGATCAGCTGAAATAGAGCAGCAAATAAGAGATCAACAATTATTGATTGCTCAGATAATTGATAAATCTAAAACCATAACAATAATTTCTAAAATTGAAACATTATTAACAATCTCAAAAGATATTTTTGATTCATATATAAAAGAACTATTTCCTGTTCAAAAAGAGCTAGATATAATTTCTAATATTAAGTTAATCAATCAAATGATTGACTTATCAAACAATATGCTAAAAGCGAATTCTTCAGAATATAAGTACATAGATGTTACTAAAAGTTTATTAACATTATTAACATTATATACACAAGATGATTTTTATGATTCAAAAATAAATAATTTAAAAATGTTTGTTGATGGAATAGAACCTTTAGAATCTTTAAAACGTAATTTAAAGATTTTAATACAATTATTAAATAGTGATATAAATAATTTAAATTATTCTCAAAATTATGTTTTAGATGAAAGAGAAAAAACATTAATAGCCTCTCAAAAGAAATTGAATGAAAACATTAATCAAATAAATATATTTCGAAATTTTCTACAGCCATATCATGATAAATTAAATGAGTTAAATTTAGTAGATATAAGTAAAAAAAAACAATTTGAAGATGCGTTAAGATTGATTCCAAATAATACTCCTCTTAAAGAAAAATTAAAGAAAATCAATGAAACAATTACAGAATTAGATGAGATACAAAAATTTACAACTAGTAAAATTACTGAATTTATAGAGTTTATACCTACTATCTATCCAGAAATTCAATTGAATGAAAATTTTCGAATATTAAAATTCATATATATAGGAAATTATTTCGAAATAAATAAATTACATGATTTGATAAATAGTAAAATAGAATATACACAAGAAAAATTTGAGGCCATTAATAATAAACTAATCATTATTATGACATCTTTAAATAATTTATTAGACGATATTTTAAAAATAGAAAATATAGAAATTTTCTTTTCGATAATAGATTTTCCTATATATTTAAAAACTTCAATTAAAATATTAGATTATCTAATAAATAAATATGAAGATCCTAATGTTTTATATGACAATAATCAGATAAGCGAAATGCAAAATGATATAGATAAAATTAATGTCTCAATTAGGAATAATTTAGACTATAATAATGATTCGCTCTATCTGTCAAAGTTACAAGAAGCTAATTATTTGATAGGAGAACAATTAAAACTATTTTCTCGCTTTTTGATATTACCGAATATATTAGATATTCAAGGAAATAAAGCAAAGTTAGAAATATATACAAAATTATGTCTACCCATTACTGCAACTATAATAGAAACTATAGGAAATTGTAAAAACTTAATTGACGATATTATTAATTCAGTAAAGCAATATTTAAAATTTACATATAAATATATAGATTTACCTTTGTTAGAGCAAATAACAGAGAACTTAACAAAAATAGAAATATTTAAAGTTATATCAAATACACCTATTAATACTTATGAGTTTAATGAAATATCATTATTAGGAAATGAGCCATTCATTGATATTATAGAAACATTTAAGCATCTAGATTAAACTAAAAATCTATTTCAAACTATTCAAAAATACTCGCTTTGAACTAGTAAGCAAGCAAATAGAAATTTATAATTATTAACATATTCAGCATACTTGAAATCAGTAAATCTTTACTATATTATAAATCGTTGATTTATGAATTTATATAGTCATTTTAAAAATTAGTACACATATGATGCTTGGTGCTATAATGTTTGTTTGTAGGATGGGTAGTAATATATTATCATGTTCTTAAACAAGACGACATTTTATAGATATAAATTCAAGGAAATATTTTGGCCTATTGAAAGGTCTGAATTGAAATTATTTGTGCCTATGGCACTGATGATGTTTTGCATCCTTTTTAATTTTGCTGCATTACGTTCAGTAAAGGATGCTCTCGTTGTACCATCAATGGGAGCCGAAGTCATTAGTTTCTTAAAATTATGGTTTGTTTTGCCATCTAGCGTATTAATGACTATAATTTATGTAAAACTGAGTAATAAGCTACATTTTGAGTATATTTTTTATATATTAGTTAGTAGTTTTCTAGCATTTTTTCTATTATTCGCATTTGTTATATATCCTAATCAATGTTTTTGTCATCCAGAAAAAGAATCATTACAACAATTAATCAAAAACTATCCAAATTTTAAGTGGTTTTTAATTATAGTTGGAAAATGGAGCTATGCTGTCATGTATATCATTTCAGAATTATGGAGCGCTGTAATTATTAATCTAATGTTTTGGCAATTTGCAAATAATATATTTGATACATCAAAAGCTAAACGTTTTTATCCTATACTTGGTATGGTAGGAAACTTAGGATTAGTGCTTGCTGGTAATGCTATAATATTAGCAACTGAACCCAATAATTATCCAACTCATCTAGCAGATCATTCCGAACTCATGTTGCAGAATATTATTTTAATAATAGTTATTGCCGGAATTATCTCAATGTTGTTATTTAAATATATTAATTATTCGATAGAGAAAGAAGAAGCTAATAATTTAGATAAAATATCATTAAAACTAAAAACTAGTTTATCTATTAATGCAAGTATTAAACTTATTATAAAATCAAAATATATAGGACATATTGCATTATTAATTATATGTTATGGACTTTTAATTAATATATTAGAAGGACCCTGGAAAGCTAAACTTAGAGAATTATATCCAAATAGTATTGATTATTTAAATTTCATGGGAAGATTTAACATTTGGATGGGGATTTGCTCTGTAACTTTCATGATTATAGGAAGTAATATGTTGCGTAAATTAAGGTGGCTTATTTCTGCTATGTTAACTCCAACAATGTTTGCAGCGACTGGTACATTATTTTTTACTTTTGTTATTTTTGCAGAAAAATTTAAATTTATGAATTATAATTTAGTATATGCAGCTGTTCTAGTTGGAGCAGTGCAAAATATTTTAAGTAAGTCATCAAAATATTCATTATTTGATTCAACAAAAGAAATGGCTTATATTCCATTATCATATGAGCTTAAAACAAAAGGAAAAGCTGCAGTAGAAGTTATTGGTACTAATTTTGGTAAGGCTCTTGGTGCTTTTGTACAATCTTCCATATTTATTATATTGCCAAATGCAGATTTTGATTCTATAGTTTTTTATTTATTGATAGTATTTATTATTATTATAATATTATGGTTTTGGAATATTATTAAATTAAATTATGAATATAATGAATTGTTAAAATAAAATGAAAAAAAAATTAATCTACTTTTCTATTTTTTTATCTGTTGTTTTCTCACTATATAGCTTTGCTTGGTTTTATTATGCATATAATATCAGTAATAATTTAAATAAACAATTTTCTGATAAAATATTTAATATTAATTCTTCAAATGAAGAAGAATATTGGTGTAAATTTTTGCAAATTAGTCCTTATGGTTTTCCATTTAAATTTGGTTTTAAAATTTCTGGGTGGCAGGAAAATAGTACAACAACTCAAATAATTTTTAATTCAGATATACATATATTGTATAATATATTTGGTAAATTTATTGAAATATCTCATAATGGTGATGTTATAAGCCAATATAAACCATTGGAGTCCGGTTTTGGAGGTAAGTTTAAAAATGATTCTAATTTAAAAATTCATATAGATCTATCATTAAAGGACTTAAATAAATTACAAAATATTAGTAATCCCATCGAGTTAATTAATTTTGTTGATTCTATTGAATTTAATTCAAATATTTTTGAAATTTATGATTTAGTAGATAATGAATTATTATATAGAGAAGAAGATACTAAATCTTTATTCTCATTTTCAAAATCTAGCTATTATAATAATTTTGCTGAATTTACTAAAATTCCTCCAAAGAATATACATCTTGAATATAGTAACAATGTTACAAAAACCAAAATGTTAACAAAAATAGTTAAACCAGGAATTTTATTATTTAGGCCAACATCTCCATTTAATGGAAAATTTACATATTTGTTTGATTTTAAATTTGGTAATAATATTCAAAATTTTCTTGATATTATTAAAAATATAGAAATTACGATTTATGCTTCGACTAATACAGATAATGTAATTAGTAAATCAAATATTTTTTATAAAGCTGATAATTTTGAAAATAATCAAAATGCATTATTTCTTAAAATTAATTCAGAATTTATATTAAAAGATGGTTTTATCGATCAATTATTACAAATTGTTAAATTCTTAGAGACAACAAAACAACCGATTGCACAAAATAAAATTTTTCTACATGAGTTAGACTATATAAAAGATAATAAAGAAAAATTTTCTCAATATAAGATAGAAAGTAATAAATATAACATATCTTTAGATTTTGACATGATTACTCAAAACCAATCATTAAAACGTTTTGCCATAAATAATTTTAATATATTATCTGATAATAATGTTGGTTTTCATCTTGTTACTAAAGCTAATATAGATGATATTAATGCTCAACAAATAGGCTTTGGTCCAACATCTAGTATAAAAGGGGATTTATTAATTTCCAATTATCATGACTTTTTTAATATTTTTGCTGGTTATTTCTTTAATCTAGGTAAATTTAAAAATTATTCAGATGAAAGTAAAGATGTTCATATTGAAGGATTAGAGCATTTCTTAAAATCTATTTCAGATAATTCAGCATCAACAGGCACTGATATGTCATTTAATTATGATATTTTGATCTATAATTTGCAAAATAGTAAATTTGGGTCTATTAATAATATCTCGAATCTCCCAAATTTATATTGTATTTCATTATTTAAATTTGCTACTAGCAAATATCATAAAGAATTACAGAATATAGATTCTATAAAAAATCTTATACCTGAATGTAGTTTTTACGGAAATGAAATTTTTGAAATATATGATAATTTTTTGAACAAAGATAATAACTAGCTTGATAAATTTACTATATATTTTTAGACATTATATCAAAATTTTTATCAAAATCATATATTTCATGCCATATTTTATCCCATCCTTTCATATGGCTATTGTCTTTATAAATTTTATGTATAATTTTTGTTGAATTACTAGTCTGAACAAATTTTTTTGCTATAAAACTAGGAACTCTTTTGTCCATACCACCAGATAAATGAATTTGCGGTATATGTTTTGTAAATTCTATATAGTCAATTGGATTTAATGAGCCAAACATAGTATTTGTTAAATTTAAATTCTCAGTAAAAGCAACATGGTCTAGATTTCCAGCAATTGTTATAATATTTTTAACATTTGGATTACGAGCAGCAACTAATATAGCGACACCACCACCACCTGAAAATCCAATTAGACTAATTTTGTGATTTACAGATATTTTATTAATGACTTCATTAACCGATGCAATTACTTCTTCTGACATTCTATGAGAAGTCCAATATTTTGAATTTTTGCATGTATCATTATTCTCTATCTCTGTATATTGACATGGTCTTGCTATATAAACAACATTTGAACGCTCATCAATAGTTGCCAGATTTAATAGCATAGTTTCTCTTGGAGTTGGATCATTCGTGATAATATTATTATACACAATAGTTCCATCCCCCTCCAAGTAAAATACATAATCATCCTGCGGATTAGTAATTTTCTGATATGTTGTTAAAGTAAAATCTCCACCATTAACCAGATGTTTTTCAAAATTTCTATTTATTGCTACTTCATCTGCCTTAATTCTCCTCTCTTTTACTGTAAGTAAGCTTGAGCATGAACTAAGAAAGAAAAATATAATAAAAATATATTTAGAAAGGTATTTCGTCATCCAAATCACTGTAATTTACATTATTATCTTTTGGTTTTTTCTCTATATCATTTTTTTGTATAGAACTATTAGTGATATTAGTATTTTCTGATTTATTATCTAGCAAAATCATATTTGAATTATAATTTTGTAATATAATTTCTGTAGTATATTTCTCAATATTATTATTATCCACCCATTTTCTTGTATGAAGTGAACCCTCAATATAAATTTTACTACCTTTTTTTACATAATTTTTTACAATAGAAACAAGCCCTTCAGAAAATACAACAATTTTATGCCATTCTGTTTTTTCTTTCTTCTCTCCAGATATTTTATCCTTCCAAGATTCACTAGTTGCCAAACTAAAATTTGCTATTTCTTTCCCTTCAGATGTGCTACGTATTTCTGGTAAATTTCCTACATGTCCTATAAGTGTCACTTTATTTAAACTAATTGCCATAATTTTAACCGGTTTTTTAATAATATATTGCAATCATATGTCAAAAAAAAATATAATACTAGTTGTTTTTAATAAAATAAATTACTAGTTATTTTTATAAAAGAATAATAGTATAAGAATATATTTTTTTGTTTCATCAATTATTTTCACATTATGCAAGAATATATAAAAATCAGAGGTGCTAAAGAACATAATCTAAAAAATGTCAGTTTAGATATTCCTCGCAATAAATTAATTGTAATAACTGGTCTTAGTGGCTCTGGCAAATCTTCTCTTGCCTTTGATACAATATATGCAGAAGGTCAAAGACGCTATGTTGAAAGCCTTTCATCATATGCTAAACAATTTCTTGATCTACGTAATAAGCCAAATGTTGAATCCATCACTGGCCTTTCTCCTGCAATAGCTATTGATCAGAAAACTACATCTAAAAATCCAAGATCTACAGTTGGAACAGTTACTGAAATATATGATTATATACGACTCCTATATGCTCGTGTAGGCATTCCTTATTCACCCACTACTGGTTTACCAATTAAAAGTCAATCAATTTCTGAAATGGTAGAAATTGTGAATAGTCTACCAATAAATACAAAAATATATATCGTTGCTCCAATAATTCGTGGGCAAAAAGGTGAATTTCGTCGTACTATATTAAATTTTCAACAACAAGGATTTGAAAGAATTATTGTCAATGGCGTATTATGTAATATTGATGATTTACCTAAACTTGATAAAAATAAAAAACATAATATAGAAATAGTTGTTGATCGTTTATCAATAACAGAAGATCTTGGAAATAGAGTTGCAGAAAGTTTAGAATCAACTTTAAAAATGTCTGATGGTTTAGCTTATGTAAAAATAATAGAACTTGGTGATAATTTTTATGATAAATATCAAAATAATGATGTAATAATATTTTCAGAACGTTACTCATGCCCTGATTCAGGTTTTTATATTGAGGAAATTGAACCAAGGATTTTTTCATTTAATAGTCCATTTGGAGCGTGTCAACATTGTGAGGGTTTAGGAAAGGAATTATTTTTTGATGAATTATATATAGTCCCGGATCCAACTTTAAGTATTTTACAAGGAGCTATAGCTCCCTGGGGTAATATTACTTCTAAAACTTTTCTTGAAACATTAAAATCACTTGCTGATCATTATCATTTTTCACTTAAAACACCATTTTTACATTTACCTGAATATATTAAAAAAATGTTATTATATGGCTCAGGAGATGAAATAATAGAATTTAAATATTCAAATGATAGTAAATCTACTGTTACGAAACAAACATTTGCAGGTATTATAGCAAGTTTACAAGCAAAAGAATCTCGAGCTGATTTTGCCATAAAAGAGGAATTATCTAAATATAAGGCCGAATATAAATGTAGCATTTGTAGTGGTTATAGATTAAAAACAGAATCACTTTGCGTCAAAATTGCAGATTTACATATTGGCGAAACTTCATCTATGACTATTTCTGCCTCTAAAGAATGGTTTCTTAATTTACATAAAAAATTAACACAGAAACAATTTACTATTGCTGAACGCATATTAAAGGAAATTAATGAACGTATTTCATTTTTAATGAATGTAGGATTAGAATATTTGAGCTTATCAAGAGAAGCAGGAACATTGTCCGGTGGTGAAAGTCAACGTATTCGTTTAGCTTCACAAATTGGGTCTGGTCTAAGCGGCGTCTTATATGTATTAGATGAACCTTCTATAGGACTTCATCAGCGTGATAATACACGTCTTATTAATACATTAAAACATCTTAAAGATCTTGGAAATACTGTTATTGTAGTAGAACATGATGAAGATACTATGTATGAAGCCGATCAAATAATAGATGTTGGTCCTGGAGCAGGTATTCATGGTGGTGAAATAATAGCTCAAGGTACTGTTGAAGAAATTAAACATTCTGATAATAGTATTACAGGACAATATCTCAGTGGCAAGAAATCTATTCCAGTTCCAAAAAAATATAGAAAAATAAAAAGCAAATATTGTATAGAACTCTTTGGCGCTAATTCAAATAATTTAAAAAATGTTAATTTAAAAATCCCATTAGGAGTTTTTACAGCTGTAACAGGTGTCTCTGGTGGAGGTAAATCTAGTCTTATAATACATACTTTATATAAAGCAGTTCTAAAATATTTAGAACCATCTGCAAAAATTTATCCAGATCAATATAAATCAATAGAAGGTCTTGATTATATAGATAAGATTATTGATATTAATCAATCACCAATTGGACGTACTCCAAGATCTAATCCAGCGACTTACACAGGTGCATTTACTGAGATCAGAGATTGGTTTACAGAATTACCTGAATCAAAAGCACGTGGATATAAAGTAGGACGTTTTTCTTTCAACGTAAAAGGAGGTCGCTGTGAATCATGTCAAGGTGATGGATTCATTAAAATTGAAATGCATTTTTTACCTGATGTTTATGTAAAATGTGATATATGCGATGGAACAAGATATAATAAAGAAACTTTAGGTATTTTATATAAAGGTAAATCAATAGCTGATGTTTTAAATATGACTGTTACAGATGCTATGGAATTTTTTGAAAAAGTACCGTCAATACATAGTAAAATGGTTACATTAAATGAAGTAGGCATAGGCTATATTACAATAGGTCAGCCAGCAAGCACATTGTCTGGTGGAGAGGCTCAAAGAATTAAACTTGCAAAAGAATTATCAAAACGTTCAACTGGTAAAACATTATATATATTAGATGAACCAACAACTGGTCTTCATATTGATGATATTAATAAATTATTAGTAGTGTTGCATAAATTAGTTGATATGGGCAATAGTGTTGTTGTAATAGAACATAATATGGATGTTATAAAAACAGCTGATCATATAATAGATATTGGACCAGAAGGTGGAAGTAAAGGCGGAATGATTGTAGCGCAAGGTACGCCTATTGCAATTACTCAATGCGCAGAAAGTTATACAGGTCATTACTTAAAAAAATATTTATCATAGCAAGAAATTAGTGGAGCAAAATCTTGATATGCTTTAAAAATATGGTTTAATATAATTAAATTTTAAAAATAATAAAAACATAAAATGACATTTAATAATAAAAACGATGAAGATAATATTAACATTAAAGAACGAAATAAAAATGCTTTGACATACTGTCTTTTTTATGGTTTTGCTATTGCACCAGCTTTAATTGGAGCCGTTATTGCATCACCAGAGTTTGATGAACATCATTCTTGTGGTTGTAAATCACGCTGTGATATTTTATAAATCTTATTTATTATACAAATTATTTTTTAGAATTTATTGAATTCCATTCTTCTTCATTGATAATTTTAATATTAAGCTCTTTAGCTTTTTTTAGTTTACTTCCTGCATCGTTTCCAGCAACAAGAAGATTTGTTGCCTTTGATATGCTACTTGCAACTTTAAAACCTAATTTTTCTGCTTGATTTTTTGCCTCAATTCTTGATAATTTTTCTAATGTACCTGTAAAAACAATAATTTGATTATTATATTGATAATTATTTTGTTCAAAATAATCGTCTATCTCTAAAATTTCAAGTAATTGATTTATAAAATCAATATTTTCTTGGATATCAAAAAAAGATTTTATATCTTCTAAAATTTTGCTTCCCATATTTTCTATATTTTGCAGTTTTTCATATATTTCTTTGTCATGATTTTTTAAATTTATCATATTCTCTATAAAATTTTTTGCAGTTTTAAATTCACGTGCTAAAATTTTTGCATTTTGTTCACCAATATGCCTTATCCCCAAAGCATAAATAAATTTAGCAAGAGTAATTTTCTTTGCTTTATTTATATTTTCAAATAAATTACTTACAGATTTTTTACCAAAGCCATCATAATTTTCAAGTTTGGCAAGATTATTTTTCTCTTCTAATAAGAAAATATCTACTATATTTTTAATAAAATTTTTTTCTATAAGAAATTCTATTTGTTTTTTACCAAGTCCTGTAATATCAAAGGCATCTTTAGAAATAAAATGACAAATACGTTCATAATTCTGAGCTTTACAACCTAAGTAATTATTACATCTGACGATAATTTCATCCTCTTCATATGATAATAATGAACCACAAGATGGACAATTTTTAGGCATCATAAATTCTTGTGAATCTTTAGATCTATTCGTATTATTACTAGATTTTATTTTAGGTATTACATCCCCTGCTCGCTCTAACCTTAATTCATCCCCAATTCTTATGTCCTTACGTAAAATTTCTTTATAATTATGAAGAGTAGCTCGAGATACCATTGCACCACTAACAAAGACTGGTTCAAGTTCAGCTACAGGTGTAATGATGCCCGTTCTACCAATTTGCAGAATAATATTATTTAATTTTGTTGTCACTATTTCTGCAGGAAATTTATGAGCAATTGCAAATCTTGGAGAACGTGATACGTACCCCATACGTTCTTGAAGTTCAAAATTATTTAGTTTATATACAACACCATCAATTTGATATGATAAATCATCTCTAATTTTTTTCACATATTCATAAAAATCTAAAATTTCTTGATAAGAATGGCATAATGAAGAAATTTTATTCACATTAAAACCGATAAAATCAAGTTGGGATAATAATTCATTTTGATCATTAGCAAATTTTTTTGATGAATAGCCTATAGCGTAAGCAAAATATTTTAATGGACGTAATTTTGTTATATTAGAGTCTAATTGACGAAGTGATCCAGCAGCTGCATTACGTGGACTCACAAATAATTGCTTATTTTCTAATGCTTGTTTTTTGTTTAGTTCAACAAAATCGTCTTTATCCATATAAATTTCACCTCTAACTTCCAATATATTTGGAGCGTTCGATATTTTTAAAGGAAAATTTTCTATAGTTTTAATATTTTCTGTAACATCTTCGCCAATAAAACCATCTCCACGTGTTGATGCAAATTTTAAAATACCATTCTCAAATGTAGCAGAAAAAGATAGACCATCAATTTTAGGTTCGCAAAATATTGGAGAAAATTCATGAATTAGTAAAAAATTCTTAATACGTTCCAAAAAATCTTCTAAATCTTCATTTGTAAAAGCATTCCCAAGAGATAACATTGGAGTTCTATGTTGTATTTTTGCAAATTTTTTAACAGGAGAATGTCCAACTTTCTTTGAAGGACTATTTAATAATATAAGATCAGGAAATTTAAGCTCCATGGACTTATTATAATTAAATATTATATCATAATCTTCATCTGAAATAAGAGGTTTATCGTCAATATAATAAGCTTTATTATATTTTTTTATGTCTTTTGCAAGTTGCAATAATATTTTTTTTGCTTCTATTTCTGTAATTTGATTTATATCAGTTAATTTCATAAGATTTTCATAGATAAAGATTCTGAGACAAATTTTTCAAGATTACCGTCTAATACATCTTTTACATCCGAAGTTTCATGCAATGTGCGTAAATCCTTAATCATTTGATATGGTTGTAAAACATATGAACGAATTTGATGACCCCAGCCATTTTCACTCTTTGAAGCATTTTGCTCATTAGCATTATCAACTCGTTTTTTTAACTCTAAGTCAAAAAGCCTAGCCTTCAGCATTTTCATAGCTTGTGCCTTATTTTTATGCTGTGAACGATCGCTCTGACATTGTGTTGCTATATTTGTTGGCAGATGCGTTATTCTTACAGCAGAATCTGTTGTATTAACATGTTGGCCACCAGCTCCTGATGATCTGTAAGTATCAATTCTTAAATCTTTTTCATCAATTACTATGTCAATTTCATCATCTATTTCAGCATATATCCATGCGCTTGCAAAACTGGTCATTCTCTTACCTGCTGCATTAAATGGTGATATACGAACAAGTCTATGAACTCCTGATTCAGTTCTAAACCAACCAAAAGCTCTATAACCCATAATCTTGATTGTGCATGATTTAATTCCAGCTTCTTCGCCATCTATCAAATTAATTATTTCTGTTTTAAAACCAAGACGTTCAGCAAATCTCAAATACATACGCATCATCATAGATGCCCAATCATGACTCTCTGTTCCACCTGCTCCTGCATTAATATCTAGAAAACAATTATTACTATCTACTTCACCAGAGAATAAACATTCTGTTTTAAATTTTAATGCTATTTTAGATAATTTTTTTATTTCTTCATCAACATATATTAATGCATCTTGATCATTTTCTGTTTCAGCTAATTCTTCAAGTTCTATAATATTTTTTAGATCTAAAGATAATTTATTAAAAATATTTAAATTTTCTTCTATATGATTTTTTTCTTTTAAAATTTTTTGTGCAAATGATGCATCATTCCACAAATTTTCATTGGAAGATAAAGTTTCTAGCTCTATTAATCTTTCTTGTAAATTATCGATGTCAAAGTGACCTCCGTAATAAAATTATAGATTTTTCTATATTTTTTACATAATCTTCGGTTTCAGCTCTCATAAGTACCATTTCAAGATATTTTGTGAAGATGAGTTTTTATTTATAATTTGTTAAATAAGATTTTTATCTAAAAATAAAAAAACCCCTTTCATAGTTAAAACTACAAAAGAGGCAAAATAATGTCAAATTATATTAAATATAATTATAATGATATTTTAACACCAAGTCCAGCAAAGAATCCTTTATATTCATTTGCAACTATTGTAGAATCAGTTGCAGCTGTAGAATCTACAGTCAATTTACCTTTAGCATCAGCTGCGGTTTTACCTAAATGCATATAACCACCATTTACTTTCAAAGCAACTCCTTCAGCCAATTCAAAATCAACAGATGCTCCAACTTGCCAAGCTAAAGTATATTCTGCATCAGTTTCAACAAAAGTAGATTTTTGTATTTTATATGTTGTTGCATTAGGAGCAACACCAGGTACATCAACCATTGAAATTGAGGTAACCATAGTTTGTTTTATTCTTGACACACCAACACCAGCTTCTAAACCAATATTTGCAATACCAACATTATAACCGACTGATCCTGTTACCATACCTGTAGCAATATCTGGTGTCCATTCAACTGACACTGGTTGAGCTTTATAATCAAATGGAGCTACAACTGGAGGTGTGAATGGTTGTGAAAATGTTCCTGAAAGTTTGATTGAAGGACTAAAGAAATATTGAGCAGAAACACCCAAATTAATATTATCTGTAATTTTGTAAGCTACTTCAAGTCCAGCAAAATAATTTAATTTATCTGTGAAATTTTCTGGAAGTTTTAAATCAGCAACACCAATTTTTTTACCAGCATCAGCAACAGCTTGAGGTTCTGAGAAATATACAGCACCAATTTTTGGTGTCACAATAAAATCTGCAGCAAAAGAATTAGCTGAAAATAACAAAACTGCACTTGTAGCAGCAAGTAAAAATTTATTTTTCATAGTTTTAATCTCCTAAGTTTTATTTAAGTAAGATTAGAAATTAACATAATCTAATCAAAATTTAATTTGTATGAATCAGCGACAAACCATTCATATAATTACTACAAAATATATAACATATTAAAACATGCATATCTAGTCCATTATCATTATATTTTAAAAATTTTTTATATTGTTTTTATAATAGTGATAATAAAGACACGATTTGTAATATTTAGAGAAAATATCCTTGCTAACTTAACATTCAAGATAAAAATATTTTATATAAGCAGCATAGTTTATATTCAAGATGATTTTTCAATATTAATTATAATAGCAGGTGATTTATTCATCTCATGTTTTAAAGTTTTCCTTACAGCTGATTTTGCAATTTTTTCTATAGATTCAATTGAAATTTTTGAGCTAATTTTATTTGCTATATGAATTTCTATCATTTCCTCTATATCATTTTTAATTAAATCTAATAATTGCTTATCTTCGCATGCATCTAAAAGACCTGGCATTGATAATATTGGCTTAGCAAGTAATTTATAATTTTTATCAATAAATAAAGATACAATAACAATACCTGCGTCTCTCATACGTCGACGCATTTTAAAAATTTCTGAATCAGCAGGTAATAAATAATTTCCATCTACTGCTAAATATCCATTTTCTACAGAACCAATAATTTTATAATCATTAGGATGTAATAATGCAACAGAACCATTTTCAACTTCAATAGTATGTTTTATATCGTTCTTTTTACCAAGTTTAATATGTTCATGAATATGAACAGGTTCACCATGTACAGGAATTAATATATGTGGTTTTATTAAGGAATATAAATATTTCAATTCATCAACGGATGGATGTCCTGATACATGTACGAAATGATCACGTTCTGTAATTACCTCTATTCCTAGCTTTACAAGATGATTAAATAAAGAGAATATTTTTTTCTCGTTACCAGGTATAATTTTTGAAGAAAATATAACACTATCGCCACGAGATAATTTTATAGAATTATGAACATTATATGCCATTTTTGAAGTTGCAGCCAATGGCTCACCTTGGCATCCTGTAGCTATAACAAGAATTTCTTCTCGCTTAAATCTAGAAATTTCACGCTCATTATAAACAAGATCACTATAGTTTAAATATCCTGTAGCTTGTGCTGCTTCAAACACTCTATGCAAACTTCTACCTGTTAATATTACTTTTCTACCAGCTTCACGAGCTGCATTCATTAAACTATCCATACGAGCGAGATTAGATGCAAAAGTTGCAACAACAACCATTTGAGGACAATTTGATATTATTTCTGCTAAACTTTTGCGCACAACGCCTTCTGATCCAGACCAACCTTCGTTAAATACATTAGTTGAATCACACACTAATGCAAGAACACCTTCATCACCTATAGATTTTAATTTATCTATATTAGATTTTGGACAAATAACAGGATCATTATCTAATTTCCAATCTCCTGTGTGAAATATATTACCTGCATCTGTTCTTATCATAATTGCTTGCATTTCTGGAGCAGAATGAGTTAATGGAATCATTTCTAAAAAGAAAGGATCTAGATTTATTTTAGCAGATTCTGGTAATGCATTAATTTTAATTGTTTTTGCAAATTTATATTCTTGAAAACGAATTCTAAGAAAATTAGCTGTAAAATTAGTTGCATATATTGGACATCCTAAACTTTGCCACAAATATTGCAATGCTCCTATATGATCTTCATGAGCATGTGTAATTATAATTGCTAATAAATCTTTTTTTCGATCTATAATAAATTTTAAATCGGCAATCACCATGTCTACACCTGGAAGACGGTCATCAGCAAATCCACTACCGCAATCTATCATTATATATTTGCCTTTGTAGTGATAAAGATTAACATTGATTCCTATTTCATTAGTACCGCCAAGTGGTATAAATAATAAATTATTTTTATTGTCTTTTATATTGAACTGCATGATGTAATTATCTATATTGATAGAATTGTTAGTTACTAGTTAAATTTTACATTAATGCAAATTTATTTTGCATTTATAAAAATTATATATTTGATACTTATGATCAAAAAAAATCTATTATATATTACCATAATTTTATTATCTTTGATAGTAATAATATTATTCTTGTACCCATCTTTAGATATAAAATTCTCAAAATTATTTTATTATTGTTTTGAGTTCAAATATCATAATAGTTTTATAGCAAAATTTACATTTAATATAATATATATTATAGTAGCTATAATTATATTTTCATTATTTTCTATATTAATATGGCATTCTATAAAATATCAAACTATTAAAAATTTAATTTGTATACAAGTTTTATATTTATTATTTACATTATCGTTAGGTCCTGGAATTCTAGTTAATGGTATATTAAAAACTCAAATTGGAAGAGCCAGACCAATAAATATTGTTGAATTTGGTGGAAATAAGATATTTTCTAAAGTGGCTATAAATGCATATGAATGTGATGGTGATTGCTCTTTCCCATCTGGCCATGCATCTACCGCTTATTATTTAACAATCTTTGCCTATATATTTCCTAAATATTTTATCTCTTTATATTGTAGCGGATTATTATTTGGTTCAATGATAGGTATACTCCTCTCAAATTAAATCTTGAAATTTCTGTATAAATTCTGTAAAATTA
>DYTE01000028.1 GCA_020726135.1 Rickettsia conorii | reverse complement strand
ATAAGGCAAAGCATCTTGAGTAAGAAAAACTACTATCTCACCTTTTGCTATTTGTGCAGCTTTTGCTCTTGTACCACCATGATCAAATTCGTTTTGAGGTATCACTATCACATTATCTGTAAACTCTTTGGCTATTTCTACTGTTTTATCTTTTGAAGATGAGTCTATGATGATAAGCTCATACTCATTTACTGATTGATTTTTAATCTTTTCCAAAAGAGATGGTAGATAGTTTTGTGCATTATAGGTTGGAATTATTATTGATATATTAAACATTACACAATCCTTTATAAATATCCAATAATTTCTTAGCCGCATTGCTCCAACTATATTGTTGAATTATTTGACTTCTTAACTCGTAATCAAATTCTTGTAAGTACATTTTTTTTATAATTTCTTCATTTATTTCTAATGGATCAACATATAACACGGATTCCGAATCAAACATATTATTTGCAGAACTATACTTTGTAGTAATAATATTCATACCAGATGCTAATGCCTCTAAATCGACTAACGGCGAAACTTCTACATAGCTTGGTAGTATATTAAGTTTTGAATTTTTCATTTTTTCTATTAATTCATTATATGGCAATCCATTAATAAAAGTTACATTATCAAGTTCATTTACTTTTTCAATAAATTCTTCATAATAATTCTTATTATTCTGATTAATTTTGCCTATAAATGTTATTTGATATGGCAACTCTTTAAATGCTTCTAACAAACCTATTTGATTTTTCCTAGGTTCAATTCTTGCTACACATAAAATATCTTTTTTTAATCCAAAATTTAAATCACAATCAAATAATTTAGTATCAATTCCATTAGGTACAATTTCACATTGATTTAAATTTATTTTTAAATCTAAATCTCTATTAATTATTTCTATTTCGTACTCAGATAAAAGAAGTAATTTATTAACATTCTTTACAATAAATTTCTGTTGTTGTATATAAGATACTTTTTGTTCAATCAGATATTTCATTTTATTACTAAAACTTGTTTTATATTTTAAGATTCTTACAATATTCTTTAAAAATTCAATAAAATTTATGTTTGGTATATATCGATAAAGTAGTTTTATTAATGTACTTTGAAGAGATTTATTTATCTTTAATAATTGCTTCATATCATGATGTATCGTACTTATTACAACTTTAGGATTATTACAATTATTCAATATATATTTTAACTGTATAAATGTTTCCAAAGGTCTATCAAGATTTATTAAATGATAAATATCATAGTCTAATGAAAAATTATCAAATTCAGTAGTTACATCAGCAATACATTTTAATTTAACTAGCTCTTCTATATAAGCTTTTGTTTGAATTGTATCACCACCTGGCTTGGTAAAAAAATCATATCTAATGCAAAATAATATTTTCATTTTTCTTTTTCCTTAATAAATATCCATAGTAGAACCATAGTAAAACCATAGCTTTATATGTTGTATATATATCTATAAAAATTGCAGTAATAATTATAGTTGTTAAATAGCTTCTCATTACAAAATCATTTTTAGTACTTTTAAAAATTATATAAATAATGTATAAGAATAAAAATAACCCTATAATTCCTGTCTCTATAAACAATCTAACATAGTTTCCATCTACAGCTGCTCCAGCAAACGAAGGACCAATTCCAATAATAATGGAAAGATATGTAGAAAATGTCATTCCTACTAATATTGTCCATCTAGTAAATCTTATTAAGGCACTAGAATCACCATCCATTGATAAAATATTTGATAAATTTTCACCGTATGTCATGGCTAAATAATATTCTCTATCAATTTTGTAATCAAATCTACTAATTATCTCTAATAGCGATTCAAAAGTACTCATATTTAAAATATTTAAATATCTATCAATAAGCTCAATATTACTGAATAATATTACTAATATACCTATTGAAATGATTGTAGTAAATATAAATATTCTTTTTACAGTAAGTTTTTTTAAGTAGGTAATAAGCAGTATCAACAATACAGCAAAAGTTGTAATTCGTGATTGAGTTAAAAATAAAATCAAAAAAGATAAATAAAAATACAATTTATTTTGTATATTTTGATATGAATAAAAAACCATAAATGAAATTACTACAGCTAGTTCCCATGGTCCTCCAGTATTTGCTATGGCTCTACCTACACTAAATCCACTAACAACAGGGATTATATGCAATGTTTGCAGCACGATTAATACAAAAGCATAAATTATATAAATTTTTACAAAACTATCTAAGTTAAACTTTGTATTGGCTAAATAGTACCCAACATAAAAAAAAAGCATATATTCTACTATTCTAATTGAATACATAACTCCCGTTAGCAATGGAAGACCATAAAGTTGATTATTAATATAAACAGAGAAAAAACTAAATACTACTAATACTAATGTCAAGAAAATAGGCTTATTATCGATAGGAACAAATTTCTTTCTTAAATTAGCAATAGTCACTATTACTAATAAAAATATCAATAAGTCATCAACCCTAATTCCACTCCCACCAATCGAAATAAGATTAATTTTGAATGAAAAAATAGCTACAAATAATATAAAAACTAGTAAATAATAAGTCATTGTTTTATGTATTATCATTATTATTTAATCTTTTTAATTACTCTTGCAGGGTTACCAACAACAACACTAAAAGGTTCAAATGACTTTGTTATAACAGAACCAGCACCTATAACACAGCCTTCTCCAATTTCAACTCCATCTAATATTATTGCATTATTTCCTATCCAACAATTTTCACTTACAACAATTCCTTTTCTAATTACTCCTTGTTCTGCTATTGATAAATCATGATTATTAAATTTATGATTTTCTGCAATAAACTGAACATTTGCTCCTATTTGATTGCCAGATTTAATATGTAAAAGTCCAGCTGCACCTAAAATAACATTAGGACCGATATATACATTAGAATCTATAATTATACCTTCTCCTAAATTAGACAAATCACTTGTTATTTGCATCCAAGCATTTTCTCTTATAGTTACTCTATCACCAAAAATTACACCTTTTTTTGATAAACAATTTAAATATCCATTGTCAGCTATGTAGCAATTCTTACCTACTGATAATTTCCCTTTAAATAGCACTCGTGTATTTCTTCCGACTATAAATAAACCAAAACATTTTTTTAGTCTTAATTTATAATAAGGATACTTGAATATTCCAGGAACAATTTTATAATAAAAGTACCTTATCAAATCAGATAAATCAATTTGTTCAAAATCAACTTTTTTATTTAATATATTTTTTAATAAATAGTTTAAATACTTCCTAAACATTTTTTTTCCTATTCATAATATGATTAATATGATTTTGTATGCAATTTGTGTTAGTGAATACTTTTTTTATATCCTCTAATTGTTCTATAGTCTTTGTAGAATAATCATTAATTAATATATTATTTAATTTATCTATTAGGTCGTCAGAGTTTTCGAGTTTATATTTTAATTCTGTTGGAATATAATCAAATGGTTTAATATTACTAACAAGTAATTTCACATTTTGACGAATAGTTTCAATCGCTACCAAAGAAATTGTTTCAAACCTAGAAGGTATTAAAACCAAATTAAATAATTTTATATATGCATCTGCATTATTAATCCATCCTAAAAATAGAACATTATTAATGTCTAATTTATGAAAAGTCTTTTCCAAATTTGCTTTATCTGGACCATCTCCTAAAAATACAATACACAAATCATTATTTTTACTTTTTAAATAATCTATACAATTCAATAATTGATCTTGACCTTTATCCGTATATTGTATTCTCCCTATAACACTAATAATTTTGCGTCCATTAGAAAATTCAGAAATTTTATTCACGATATCATTCTCCATAAAAACTTCATCTTGTCCCAACACAGGGTTAAAAATTACTTCAATCTTGTTTGAATTCGTACCTCTATCAATCAATCTATTTTTTGTATATTGAGAAACAGCTATGTAATTATTATAAGAATTAATAAAAAATAAATCTGCAATTTTATCCCTAAGCAAAGAGACTGTATTCCTAAAAATATTTTTTGAAGAAATTAATTTACTATAATATTCAGGATTATGCATCCAAACACTAAAAGGAATACCAAGTTTGTTTAAACTTTTTACATATATAAGTCCAAATTCAATTCCTGATAAATTGATATAAGCATAATCAATCTTTATTCTTTTTATAATATCTACATAAGCTCTAAAATCAAAATGATAAAAGAAAATATTGAATGGAAAAGCTTTATTACCTTTATAAATTACTATATTCTGAATTAATTGCAATTGATTTAAAAGTTCTAAATTATGAAAGTTAATAATGCAATGTATATTAAAAATATCACTCTTAGAAAGTAGTTTTACTAAATTTATAAATGCTATTTGGGCACCTCCAAAAGTGTGTGCATCATCACATAACAATAAATTAATTTTTTTCATAAGTAATGTTCATTGATTGAGTGTTTAGTAAATCGAATTGTTTTGCGGAATCTAAAAACATATCTTGATTTTGCTTTACATCAAAAATACATGAGTATTCCAATGCTTCTTCTAAATTTAGAACAGAATCAATTTTATAAGAGTCAAGTTTTGAACTTCCCGTAGAAAATGCATAATCATAAAATTTAAATTCTCCACCAATCAAATTATCCGACAATTTAATCCAAGTAGCATGTTTTTTATATGCATGTGCAACAATAATACCATGTAAAGAACTAGAAAGGATATATTTGCAATCACAAATATTTTGAATAAAAGAATTCATTTCATCTTCTATACTGATAAATTTATAACTATATGAGCTACTTATGATTTTTATATTTTTAAGTGCCACAACATCAACATAATGAGCAATAATACCTATGTCAAAATTTTCTTTTTTATTTTTATTTGGGATAAAATACGGAAGCAATAAAGCTGGGTCACAATAAACTTCTGGACAGTGTATTCCATGTTTCAAAAAAATATCACGTGTTAATGGTCCTCGTACAGCTACTATCAAAAATGGAGTTTTTTTAATAGTGGCATCTTGACTGATAAAGCCAGAACCACAGATAATAGCATTTGTTCTGTTTAAATTATTTAATATTGAACCGATAAAATAAAATGTGGGCTTATTGAAAAAATTAATCACTTTATTAGCACTTACTACTTTCTTACTTGTTAATTTGGAAAATAGAAATGGATTTATTGCATCACCAAAATTTAGTGCTGTTTCTCTATTATCAGACCAAAATAGGATCTCTTTCTTATTCAAAATTACAAGTATTGTTTCGATTATGCTTATTCGTTTTAATTTATTAATAATTCTATTTAGTAACATTTAGAAACCTCTTAATTTTTGTTTTAATATATTGTTTCAATTCTAAATATTTTCTCACTAAAACATTATCAATATTATCAATAGCAGTTTTTCTACAATCTTCATAGAACTTTAATAATTCAGGTTTAACATTTGTGTCTTCAAAACTATTCGTAATATTTGTATCATGTCTTCTATAAAGTGCTTTTATTTTAGTAGAATATTTTACTTGACCTACAGATGCAAGCTTTGTCCATAATAGCCACTCTCCATAGTTTCTATAGGTTTCATCCCAACCACCTACTTTGTCATAATACTTTTTTTGTATGATTGTTCCTGTACTATGTACTACATTTCCTAATGCTAAATAATATTTTATGTTTTTCGTTTTTTTGATCTGCTCATTATCATCAACTCCTATACCAAAAACATTATCATCTTTATCGATTAGCTCTGAATTACAGTGAATAAAAGCCGTGTTATTATCAAATTCTTTTAACATAACTTCTATATGATTTGGTTGAAGCATATCATCGTGTCCTAAAAACATTAAGTAGTTGCCTCTTGCTAATGAAGCAGCTTTATTGACTGTTTTGATAATTCCCATGTTTTTTTCATTTTTACTCGCTATAACATTAGAATGCAAAGAAGCTATGTTTTTTAAAATCTCAAAGGAACTATCATTTGAACAATCATCAATAACTATTATTTCAACTTTATCTACTATTGTCTGAGCTAGACAACTCTTAATCGTTTTTTCTAAAAATTTTTCACCGTTATAGACTGGAATAAGAACAGAACATAGAATATCATTCATTTGAATAATCCTTTTTTTTTATTTGAGTGTGATATACAAATATCATTGTTAATAGATGTAAAAATGAGTTGATTGTGTAAGCTTGTGTTACACCAATAAGTCCATAATAATCTGTTAATAAAATAGTAAAAACTATAAATGAAATCGCAAAAATAACTTCAGTAACAACAACTGTCTTGATCATAGCTTTAGCAACAACTAAATACCCAAGTAGCCAAGCGGCAACTTTGATTACATTTCCAACAAATTGCCAAGCAAAGAGTTCTTCCATAGGCATAAACTTTTCAGTAAAAAGAATAAGGATAATAGGCTCTCTTAATAAATAAGCAAACAATGAGATACTTATAGCTACAGGTATCATAAGCAGATAAGCTTTTTGTAGTTCGATTGAAATTTGTTTTGAGTCTTTCAATCCTGAAAGTGTAGGCAAAAGATATGTTGATAGCGACATAGTAATCAACGATAAAGATACTTGAGACAAACTCCAAATACCTTGCCAATATCCAGCTGATTCAGCAGAAAAATTTTGTGTTAAATAATCTCTGACTACAAGCATCATGATAGATGAAGCAGAAACAGATGTAAAAGTAATAACTGCAAATCCAAAAAGCTTTTTGACTTCATCGGATTGAAAATTATATGTAAAATTATCTATTTTTAACCAAGATTCTTTTTTTATGTAAATAAGTGTTACTATTAATACTATAGATTGACCAAGAACATAAGCCAATAATGCTCCATCTAAAGCAAAATAAATTACCAATAATGATACAAATACTAAAGAAACTATACTCGATATAATATTTAGTATGATGTATTTTTTTATATCCCTATGACCATTCAAAATTGCCATAAATAAAGTATTCATCAAAAAAATGGGTATGGTGATAGCAAAAACTTCTAAAATATAAGCAAACTTTTCAGATTGAAAA
Organism: Rickettsia conorii; assembly: GCA_020726135.1. GTDB lineage: Bacteria > Pseudomonadota > Alphaproteobacteria > Rickettsiales > Rickettsiaceae > DYTE01. The sequence goes on along the minus strand of DYTE01000028.1, from coordinate 1,068 downwards.
AGATAGTTCGATAGTTCATTTGAAAAAATAAAAATAAAAATAGATACAAAAACACTTATCGGAAGCACAATTTTAAAAGATGCTGACCAAAGCCTATATTTTTTATTTTCATCATCATGATATTCAGCAGTATATTTTGTAATGGCAGTAGAAAGTGCATTTCCTGAAATATTAAGTATAAGCCCTATAAAATTTTGAAATTGACCTATAAGTGCCAAACCGCTAGGTCCTATATAAACAGCCACTACTTTATTAATCACAAAGCCACTAATTATTCTAATCACTGTAGAAATTGCAGATAAAATTGATGTTTTAACTAATGTCATAATTGCTTTACCACTTTGGCAGGTGTTCCAACTACAACAGAATTTTCAGGAATACTGTTTACAACGACTGATCGATTTCCGATGACACTATTTTTACCAATCGTCACTCCTTTTAGTATCGTGACACCATTGCCTATAAATACATTATCTTGAATAACTACATCACCTTTAAGTATATTCTTTCCACCAAATCTATATTTTGGGTCTAAATCATGAAAATCCGAATCTAATATCTCTACATCTGTACCAATTAAACAGCTTTTTCCAATAGAGATTTTTTTACCATCTGAAATGATTGTTATATTATTATTTATCCATGTGTTATCGCCTATTTCTATACAACTTTCTTTTCGCCTAGCATTCAAATAGCCATATCGTGTGTAGTAATCTTTTGAATATCTAACACCAAAATTTACATTTTTACCAATTTTTATAATTCCTTCGCCGTTTGCTAAAATCGGTTGATGTTTTTTTGCATTTATAGGAATATTTGATAAAAAATAATAAAAAAACACTCTTGGCTTTTGTAAAAAAACCTCTATAAGTTTTTCTTTTATTTTCCAAGATAATCTACTTATAGTCATTCAAAACCTTAACAATCTTCATAGTATCTTCCAAACTCTGCACACCACTTATAGGTAAACTTAACACTTCATTATGTATTTGCTCACTTATAGGATAACTATTATTATTCCACTCCACATAAGCATTTTGCTTATGTGGGGGTAGTGGATAATGGATA
>DYTE01000003.1:44807-70562 GCA_020726135.1 Rickettsia conorii | reverse complement strand
CTTAGACATGATTTTAATTTATAAAAAATATGAATATACTAGATAATATCACAAAAAAATTTATACAACTAGTATTTAGACATATGTTGCTTTATTGAATGAATTTGATAAGAATTTTTATATTAAAAAATAATAGACCTCTTCGGGAAATATATTTCGAATAATTATAACTAATTTAATAATTGTTATTAATCTATTGTTGAAATATTATAAATTACTTCATATTGAAGAACTTTTCAATAAAATAGATTTAGAAGATATTATTAATATAAATTATAAAATTGATTATGATATATAAATTACAAGAATTATTTAATCATTATAATATTCAAAATATATGTTGTGATTCAAGAAATGTAACAGAAAAATCTGCTTTTTTTGCTATTAAAGGTGAAAAATATAATGGTAATAATTTTATTAACGATGCAATCAAAGCTGGTGCTAAACTTATTATTACAGATGATCCAAACATTAATTGTACCATACAATCATTATATGTAGATGATGCTAGAATTGCTCTTTCTATAGGCGCTAATATCATATATGATGAAAAACCTAAGCATTTAATAGGAGTAACAGGGACTAATGGAAAAACTTCTGTCGTTTCATATATTAGACAATTATATAAATTATTAGGAAAAACATCTGCTTCAATTGGAACAATAGGAATAGAATCTGATATTAATTCTAGTTCCGTTACAAATAGTGAAATATTAACCACTCCCAATCCTATTAATTTTGGAAAAATATTATCACATCTAGCAAAACATAATATTGAATATCTAGCTTTTGAAAGCTCAAGTCATGGCTTAGATCAACAACGTTTACATGGAATCAACGTTAAAGTCGCATGTTTTACAAGTTTTTCGCAAGATCATTTGGATTATCATCAAAATATGGAAAAATATTTATTAGCTAAACTTAAATTATTTAAAGATAATTTAAGTCAAGATGGTCTTGCTATTATTAATGCAGAAATTAAAGAAATCTTATATATAAAAAATTTTCTTAATCAACATAATAAGAAATTTGTCACTATTGGTGATGATGTAAAAATTTTAAATATTAATTCATCAATAGATGGGCAAAATATTAATTTTAGTTTTCAAGATAAAGAATATGATTTTTATACAAAAATAATTGGTAGTTTTCAAGCTACTAATTTACTAATAGCAATGATGGTAATTCATAATAGTGGATTTACAATTGAAGAAATTATTAATCAATTACCTAATGTTAAAGCTGTAAAAGGTAGATTAGATGCAATTAGCAATATTAATCAAAATTTTCATATTTTTATAGATTATGCACATACTCCAGATGCATTAGAAAAAACTCTATTAGAATTAAAACAACTAAAATTTAGTGGAAAATTAAGATTAATATTTGGTTGTGGTGGAAATAGAGATATTACAAAAAGAGCAATTATGGGACAAATAGCAACTCAATACGCTGATGAAATTATTATAACAGATGATAATCCAAGAGATGAGAATCCGGAAATTATCAGATCTCAAATAATAGAAGCTTTTAATGATAATCAAATATATAAAAATATAGGAGACAGACGAGAAGCAATTGAATATGCTATATCAAAAATGCAAAATAATGATATTCTTCTTATAGCTGGTAAAGGACATGAAGAATCTCAAATTATAGGAAATAAAAAAATATATTTTAGTGATCATGATGTTGTAAAAAAGAGTTTATGTAAACTAAAAATTATTAAATAGATAAAAATTTTATTTAATAAAATTGTTATAATCTTCTCGTCAAGAACCAACTAGATGTTAAAAATTACTACTTATATAAAAATAATTAATTATTTAATCAATTTTAACTTGCTTCGAATTAATTAATGACATATATTTTTAAGCATTAAATTGATTTTAAGTAAAATAAAAATGATAGTGCATATAGCAAGCCTGACTTTTAGCGGTGTAGATATTATAGATGTTGACATACAAGTTCAAATTACAACTGGTATACCAGCATTTACAATTGTTGGACTAGCTGATAAAACAATAGCAGAATCACGTGAGAGAGTTCGAGCTGCGCTTTCATCTATTGGTCTTGCATTACCTGCTAAAAAAATTTTGATAAATCTTGCACCAGCAGATTTAGTTAAAGAAGGTAGTCATTTTGACCTTGCAATAGCGTGCGCTATATTATGTAGCATGAATATTTTACCAAAAGAAGAATTATCTGAATATTTGATTATAGGAGAATTATCTTTGGATGGCACTGTAGTTCCAGTATGCGGAGTATTGCCAGCATCTATAGGCGCTTTAGAACGAGGTAAAGGACTAATATGTTCAAAAAAAAATGGATCTGAAGCAGCGTGGTCTGGCAATGAAAATATATTGGCTCCTAGTAATTTAATAGAATTAATTAATCATTTTAAAAATACACAAATTTTATCCAAACCTGAAATCATTATTGACAATTCATCTCCTATATATCCTGACTTTAAAGATATAAAAGGACAAGATATGGCAAAGCGAGTATGTGAAATTGCTGCAAGTGGTGGACATAATTTACTTATGTCAGGTCCTCCAGGTACCGGAAAATCTATGCTTGCACAACGTATGGTTGGAATATTACCTCCAATGTTACCTCGTGAAATACTTGAATCAAGTATTATAAATAGTATATCTGGCTCTATTGAAAATGGAACATTATCAAAAAATAGACCTTTTCGTGCACCTCATCATTCATGTTCTATGGCTGCTATGGTTGGAGGAGGAGTTGGAAAAAAAGTAAAACCAGGTGAGATTTCACTGGCACATAATGGTATATTATTTTTAGATGAACTACCTGAATTTCCAAATAATGTTATAGAAGCATTAAGACAACCGATTGAGACTGGTGAAATATTAATAGCACGTGCCAATGCACATATTAAATATCAAGCAAATTTTCAATTAATTGCAGCTATGAATCCATGTAAATGTGGTTATATTACTGAGCTTGATAAATCATGTAATAAAGCACCAAAATGTGGAGTTGATTATCAAAATCGCATATCTGGACCAATTATGGATAGATTTGACTTAAAAATAGAAGTGGCCAATATTAGCGCTTACAATTATCATTTTCTAAAAAATGATAAAGCCGAATCTACAGAAGAAATATCTAAAAGAGTGCATAGCGTAAGATCATTACAATTAAAAAGATATGACGCTTATAATATAACAACAAATAATAGACTTGATGGTGAATTATTAGTGTCATATGCAACACCATGTAACGATGGTCTAGCTTTGCTTAACGATGCTGCAAATAAATTTAAATTATCTGTAAGATCTTATAATAGAATATTACGTGTAGCACGTACTATTGCTGATATGTCTCAATCAAAAAATATATATAAAATACATATTGCTGAAGCTTTAACTTACAGAAATATTTAAATAAATTATTTGATCAAATGATAAAAATTCATAATGAAATGATTATAAATTGTAATGTGGTGCGATTCCAATCTCAAGCAATCTTAAGTTCATTAAAAGAACTAGAAAATTAAGAAAAGAATATATATAAACTTTAAAACAAAAATTTGATTTAAAAATTGATATGGTGTGATGAATATATACCAAGGATCTTGCGGATGAGAAATATCATATTAGTTTATCTAGATGTTATATCTATAAATTTCCCGCCTAAACGGGAAAATATTATTAACTATTACAAGCATCTTTCATTTTTTTACCAGCTCTAAATACTGGTTGATTATATGCAGGTATATGCATAGATTGGCCAGTTTTAGGGTTACGCCCTTCTCTTGCTTTTCTCTCTTGAATATGGAATGATCCAAAGCCTACTAAATTTATGCTATTCTTTCTAGTAATTGCAGCAATCATACTATCTACAACCCAATTTAAAGCCTTTTCAGCATCTACTTTAGAATTTCCAGTTAATTCTGACATGAAATTTATTAATTCACTTTTATTCATACGAATATTCCTATTTAAATTTAAAAATTTTTATATAGCTTTTTTGTTTTTACATATATAAATTATTTGCTTTAAAACTCAAAAGCTAGTCTTAACTTGCAGCACAACATTATTATAACAAATAGTAGTTTTATTATCCAAGAAGCAGGTTAATTATATATTTAATATATATATCAAATATTAACTTCTTGATAAAACTGTAACTATTTTGCACCAATTATTCATTGTATAACAATTATTATACTATGTTACTTAAGAAATTTAACATAAAATTAATATTTTTGCTATTAAATTTTATTTTTATTAACTTTAATCTTATTTTCTCTACCTAAATAGTTAATTAATTCTTCCATCATACCATTACGTATTGTAGTTTTTATATTATCTAAAAAGTCCTTCTCTACATTTACTACTTTGTCATGAGGTTTTGTAATATTAATTACTTTCGCTATATAAGCTTTATTATCAATTCTGACAATTTGTGTAATATCTGAATTTTTTATTTTAAAAACTAAAAATAACAATTCTAATGGCCAATCATTAGTCTGATATTTATTTAGTTCGAATCTTGATATAGCAACTGAATCATGATATTTCAACCCATTGTTTTTAAATTTTTGAGATTTTAAATTCAAAAAATTATTTTTATTTTCCTCTAAAAATTTTAAATTTTCTTTAGATAAATATTCTTTTTGCCATAATAAACTTATTTTATCTTTTGAATCTTCAAATTTTTCTATATGACTTGTTCTGATTCCATCAATCTGATATAAGAATATCTTGTTTTTATCCTGTAATTCAACAGGATAAGATACTTCATTTAAGTTAGTTTCAAATATATTTTTGTTAAAATTTCTTATATCTATATTTTTAAAATCTAATTCTTTTTGTGATAGATAATCTATAGTAATTATTTCAAATTTAAAATTTTGTGATATTTCATTTAATGACATTCCGCCTGCAACAGAATCATCAAGATTTCTGATTAAATCACTTATATATTTTTCTGATTTTTGTTTCTTAATAAAAAGTAAAATATCATCTTTCGATTCATTAAAAGATTTATTGCCAAAAGTTTCTTTATTTTGATTATAAAAATTAAGCAATTCAGAATTTTCAATAATAATATTATTTTCTATTTTTTTTAAATCTATCTCAATGTAAGAAATTTTTCTCATTTCTGGTATTTGAAATAAAGAAATATTTTTATTATAAAATTCTTTTAATTCATCAACATTTGGAGTAGGAATAATAAAATTATTAGCTATATATTCTAAATTCATCTCTACAATATCAATATACCTTGTCTCTGACAGATAATCTACTAAATTTTTAGACATAATATTTGGAGTTTTAAAAGATTCTAGAAATATACTTGTAACATTATTGGTAAGAATATTAGTTTTTAATTTACGTAAAAATTCTTCTTCCTGATATTTAGAATTTCTAAAATTGGCTTTAAATAATGCAATGTCAAAAATACCATGTTCATTATGAAATTCTGGCATTTCCTTAGCAAATTGTACAATAGCATCAGGAGATAAGTCCAAATCATAATATGATGCAAGATACTTCAACAAATGTTCATTTATCATTTGTTTTAAAACTATATTTTTTATGTTTAGTTTTTTTATCTCTTCATCGCTTAATGAGGATAGAGTTTGTTTTTGAATATTGTTAATATATCTATGTAATGTTGATTCAAAATCTTTTTCAGAAATAGAATCAGCATGTGTAAAACTTACAATAGAACTAGAATGTCCTCCTTGTAATACATCTTTAATTCCCCATCCTATAAATGCAGATATTATGATAAATAACAATATACGTATAAATATACTATCAGTAGCTTTTCTAATTTTGTTTAACATAAATTATAAGTATAAATTGAGATGAAATCATTTTAAAGATTAAATAATGTTTTTACAAGAATTTTATGTTTATACAATATTTTGAAAAAATTTATTTGCATTTTATTATCAATCCTTTATACTAAAAACTGCTAGCATTGGGTGCAGGTTTTTTTCAGTTGGTCAGGTTTGAAAGAAAGCAGCCAAATTAAAATTTTGTAGGTTGATGCTAGCACTTTCTTATAATTTCTATTTTATTATCTAACCATTCTTTAGCTGATTTTGATAGGCGATCATATATAACATACTTGATTTTTGTATAATAATTATTTATATATTCAATTTCAAAATTTGTTAGCATTTCCATTTTTATTAATTTCTCATCAAATGGAACTAATGTTAGATTTTCAAATTCTAAAAATCCAAAATTATTTTTCTTTACATATATTAAATTTTCTATTCTAATACCATAATGACCTTCTTCATAATAGCCAGGTTCATTAGAAATTATCATATTTTCTTTTAATGGAATATTATTATATTTGTTAATATTCTGAGGTCCTTCGTGTACATTTAAAAAATTACCAACACCATGACCTGTTCCATGAGGATAATCTTTCCCTGATTGCCATAAAAATTGACGAGCTAGAATATCTAGATTAGCTCCCTTTGTAGCTTCAGGAAATTTGACAGAACTTAAAGCTATATGACCTTTTAAAACTTCTGTATATCTTATTTTCTCAATATCAGTGGCATTTCCAACTGCTACAGTCCTTGTAACATCAGTTGTAGCACCATAATATTGCCCTCCTGAATCTATTAATAATAGTCCTATTCCTTCTATTTTTGCAGCATCATCTTTGGTAGCTCTATAATGAATTATAGCTCCATTTTCTTTAAATCCACAAATTGGATGAAAACTATCCATAATATAAGATTTAGATCTTGATCTATATTCTTTTAATTTTAAACCAAGATCATATTCAGTTAATTTTTCTAAATTTTCATAATCTATAAAGGCAAAAAACTCACATAAAGCAATTGCATCATCTTCATGGAATTTAATAGCATATTTTATTTCATTATTATTTTTTTGAGCTTTCCACATTATGCATGGATTTGTAATATTTTCTATATTTTTATTTGACAATAAATTTTTAACAAATATTGATGTATGGTTTTCATCATATAAAATTTTTCCAGTTAAATTTTCTAATATAATTGGGAATTCTTCAAATTGTTTGATTATAATATCTGGTCGCAACAATAATAAATCCTCATTTATTTTATTCTTATCAATAAATAAATAAATTTGATTCAATGATATAATCAGATTACCCAAAATAATTGGAACATAGTCTATATCTGAACTCCTAAGATTTAATAGCCATGATGTAATTTCTGGATAAGTGATAAGCAAATGATCAGCATCTTTTTGTTTCAAAAATAATCTAATATCTTCTATTTTTTGCCTATATGATTTACCAGCAAATTCTTCTTCTTGAACATAAATCGGTAAATTAGAAAATAATGGCCTATCCTCCCACATTAAATCAATTAAATTCTCATCTATTGGAAATAATTTGACATTATTAAATAATTCTATTGTCTTACATGTGAATATAGAAGGATCATATCCAATCACATCATCCGATTTAAAAAATTTAGAAAAATCAAATATTTTTAAATCTCCTATATCAAAAATTTGAAATGATGAATCAAGCTCTTTTTTACTTTGAGTTAAATAACGCCCATCTGTAAAAAATAAATTATGCTCTAATGTTAGAATAGCAATGCCATTTGACCCTGTAAAATTTGTGATATATTCCAGTCTTTTCGTTCGATTTGGCGTATATTCATTAAAATATTCATCACTTGATGTAACAACATAACCAACTATATTATATTTTTGTAATAAAATTTTTAATTTTCCCATTTTCTCATGAAACATTTTAAACCTTCATTATATATAATATAAGTTGATTATATTGATAGTAACTTAATTAATCAATCTATTCCAAAAAATAATTTACAAGAAATGATTAGTTAAATATCTGTTTCACGTGCTTCTCCTAATGGATCTATTACTGGTTCTGTTGAAAGATGATTTATAGACGAATACGGTGTATCAAATTCTTCTCCTGTTATTATTGTGTCTTGTATTACAAAATTTTTAATCTCTATCTCATTTACTCCGTTGTCATAGATATTTTTGATTGTTAATTCAAGAGCAATATATTTTACCCCATCTTTATCTCTTTTTATTTCATATTTTTCAGTAATGTTTTTTTCAATTCTTTCAGATACTAATACGAATGATTTTGTTAAAATAGATGTTACTAGATCATATTTAATTATATATTTTTGATTATTATAAGTGACAACTAATTCACTATTTTCATTATATTCAATATGAAGTGAGTCGTTTGTTGATATATTAGAATATAGCAATATATTATATAATTCTACTTCAGTCTGAGTATCATTGTCAGTTTTAAATAATTGTAAAACATAACATGAATTATTTTCTGAATTATTTTCTGAGTCTTTTGGAACTGTTGATTTATATAATCTTACCTTAGTGCCCCAGTCTTGTACTATAAAACTTGTAACATCTCCTTCTTTTATAAAATTAACTATTTTGTTAGAGTTAGTGTTATTTTTTGTATCGTCATTAGGAACTAAAGGATTCTCACTGCTATAATTATTTTCCACATCCTTTTCATCTGATGATTTTCTACAATACCAACCTACTGCTACTCCAGCAATTACTATAATAGTTACCACTCCCCCTACGAATGCTAATATTGGTATATGAGTAGCTATTTTTTGTGCATCATTTTGACTATCAGATTCTTTGATAGGAGTAGATCCTGTTGCCATATCAGCAAATGATTTTGCAGTTGATGATATTTCTGATGTTACAATCTTATATATGTTAGATTCAGTAATAACATCAAAAAAAATTTTACCTAAGTCAGGACAATATTCTAAGAAGTTATATGATTTACAAGCAAAATTTCCACCATTGAGTGCTATATTATTAATCCCAAAACTATTTGTAGTTATTTTTAAAGCACTATTAGAAAGAGGATAGATAGTGGGTGAACATTGAGCACTAACATGCTTTCCGCTCGGACATTCTATATTCATATTAGTAACCTTGTAAGAGTCTCTTCCAGTATAATCTTTTGCTGAATCTGTTTGATAAGAAATTTTTACCGGTACTTTAACTCCTGTATATTTATTAATAATTTCTCGTTTATCATCAACAAAAACAGCATCGGTTACATTAACAAGACCATTAAGTAACATTGTTGTTGTAGCAACTGGATATTTAATAGCTAATGCAACAAATTGCGGAATAAGGGTTAAAATCTTAGAACCAATAGTTTTATAAGAATTAAACAAAGAAAAATGAGTGTCTGAATCTTCAAAACCTTTATCAGAAGCATCATAAAATATATCTTCTTCAGAATCATAAAATATCTCTACTTCATTATCATTACTTGCACTATCTTCAAATCCGCCTTTTTTATTTAAAACATCTAAATTTATAATCTCATCTTTATTTACTGTTGACAAGTTTGTTCTTTCTAATCCAGCACCCATATCTTAATTTCTCCTTAAAATTTAAATTAAACATTGATAATAATTAACGATTTTGTAACAAAGTTAATTAAAGCTCGCTGATATTATAGATTGAGTATAATATGAAGTCAAATCAAAAATGAGTATAGCTTTGCTATAAATATGAAATTTAATAATTAAAATGGTAATTTATATTTAAATCCAAGACTTATTTCGCCAAAACCTATCGAATCAGAAAGTTCAATTGTTGAAACTTTCTGCTTTATATCAATTTTATTTTTCTTAAGTCCATAAAAACTGATAGAATCTGAATTTGCTAAAAGATTAGTTGGTACGCCAGTAATAAAATGTATTTTTGTCATAATATTTATACTTAAATTTTCTGTAATTTCTGTTGAGAATCCTACCCCAAATTGAAATGTTGAACAATAAGAATTGACTTTTTTATGTGTAAAAACTCTAATATTTGGTTTATCATTAAAAAAAACTTGCTTCTCTTCAATATTAACATGACTTATACCAAATCCTCCTAAGATAAAAGGCTGAATATTATTATTAAAAGCATTTGATGTAAATATAAAATTCAATAATAAACTTGATGCAGAAAAATTTAAGTCATATTGATGAACAAATTCTGTATTTGGAATTTTATAAACTATTCTAGGATTTGATTCTGTATGTAAAATTTTATAAGAAATTTTATTTATCGGAGAATATTTTAAAGATATTTCGATGGCAGCATTATAGTTAACTTGATAACCAACTTGTAAATTATAAAAAAATGATTTTGAAAAATCTATATTATCAAAATATTTGAAATCAATTGCACGTTTACAATATCCGTGTTTATAATTACTGCTACAACAATAATGATCATTTTTAGATGATATAGTATTCTGAAAATTAGCAAGATTAGACCCTATGTTAGCTCCAATATAAAATGATTGTGATCTCTCATTACTCCATATAGTAGCTGATGCCCCATTATGAAATAACAATATATATAATATTATTGTTTTTTTCATTTTTTTTCTTTTTGACAGTATAATTAAAATGGTAATTTATATTTAAATCCAAGACTTATTTCGCCAAAACCTATTATTTTCTCTATAGGATCACGTTTTGTTAATTGAGCGACATCATTTGCTGAACTATAGTTAATTTTTACATTATGAATAATATGAACACGTCCTGTCACATTCATACTAAAATTATCAGTAATTTCTTTTGCAAGACCTAAACCGAGATTCCATGTTAAATAATTGCCTGTTGTTTTTTCATTAGAAAATAATTTTATATTTGGTGAAATGTCAACATTCGATGCTTCTACAGTAACAGAAGAAACACCTGCTCCTATGAAAACAAAAGGAACAATATTAGATTTTAATTTTGCTAAATCATAGACAATATTTGCCATAATGCTAATTGAAGATACATTTGTTTTTCCACTATAACCTGGCATATCTGGGAAATTATAGGATAAAACATGCGTAGGATGATATGATACAGCTATTTCTGCAGACATTTGAGGATAAAAACTATAACCTATTTTTCCATTGTAAAAAAATGAATTAGACAATGATGCTTTCATTGAATTGCCAGATTTTTCATCTTTATAAGTAAATTCACTTATAAGCGGCATGGCAACACCAATATCACCTCCAATATATATATGATTTTTAGCATATGCATTTGAAAATACATTGCAAGATAGAGCTAGAGAAATTAAACTTAAAATTTTAATATTTTTCATATTGCTACTACAAAATGTTTATGATTTTTTTATTATATTCATGTAATATTTTTACGTCAATGAATTATATTTTTGCTGTTCCGGAGATATTCTATGATTGAAGGAAATTCAATCATAGAGCATAGAATATAGATATTAGTAAGTTTCGATTGGGTAATAATTACCTGTTATAGGAGATGGATATTCTTCAATAGTATCAAAAGATTTTAAATTTATATTTGGTAAGAATGACTCTTTAAATGATGTATAATTGTTTAAGTTATCTTCATCATCTATTGAAGCTTCATCATCATTATTTTCATATAGAGCTAAAGCTGCATTAATATCATAGTCACTATTTGGTTCGTTATCTACTTTAACTGCTTGAGTAGCTCTAACAAAAGATCCGTATCCACATCTTGTTGCATTTATTACTTCAACATTTAAATCATCATCCTCTTCTTGAGTAATTACGCATATATCCTTACCTGTAGGATTTGTAACTTTGGCCATGATATCGGCATTTTTTTGATCATCCTCAAGATATAATTTTGTATCTGAACCAAAACATTCTGTTGCCCATTCTTCAACTTTAACAATGACATGATTTTCGTCATTTAAATCAAAATTTGAAAGAGAGTGAGATTTAATTTGATCCGGCAGTGACATAATTGTATTTACTGCCTTTGTAATACCAAGATAATCACTAGATGCTTTTGCAACTTCACCTACCTTATTTAATAAATTTCTAGTAAATCCCCATACACCCCAAGAACTTGTATTCTCTTCAACTTTAGGCTCAGCAACGGAAGGAACAATTTTATATTGTTCTTTTGGCAATACTAAATATATATCTTTAGCAACTTGATTATTTGTTACATTGATAAAATTAGGTTTTGCATTATATGTGGTACAATTTGCAGCTATATCCTTAATAATTACTTCATTATCACCAGTAAATTGTCCATTTTTAATAATATTTTCTAACACAGGTTTTGAGCCTGGATTATCAAATGTTGTTGTTTTAATCTCTTGAACTCCTCGTGACATTAGTTCACCTGTTGCAAGCTCAGCAAGAACAGCGCCCAAAGAATGTCCACTTACTCCCCATGTATAGTCTTTTAACTCAGGATTTTTTTCTAAGATATGATTTAGAAATTTTTGTATCATCTCTAATTTATAAGGTGCATAACCAAATGTAAGTAGAGCATCGTCAATTAAATCCCAAATTTGATTTGGTTTTGTACCAGCTATTGCAAAATGAACTTCTTTAGTTGCTTCATTTTTAAATATTACTGCTTTAAAACCATAGGCACTCATTTCTACACTTTCTATAGAATTGGAAATTAGTTCCCAACCTTCTTTTCCTAATAATCTGTTGGTATCATTTAAACCTAACTCAAATTTATCTTTAGTCTCTTTATATGCTAAATTTACAGTAATGTGGTTTATATTATTTTTACTCATTATATTACCTATATAAAATAATTTTTTAATCTTATAATTAAAAATTCAATTTAATTTTTAACTTCAAGCATGTGTTCTATTATGAATTTGCAAATTTAAAGGAATTATATACAATATATATATTGAAATCAAGAAGAATTAATAACTTTATTGATAATTAATAGATTTTTAAGAAATATTAATATTATTAAAATAAGATATTTTTTATGATAATTTTTAAGGTAACAAAGGCAAATTTTCATTTTAAACATCTAATTAAATTCACTATGTTAAATAATAGGATCAATATCCAAATCTGTGAAACAATCATAATATATATCATCATAACAATCGAAATATTCTTGCTTCGCCTTGAATTCTAATTCATTATTATTCCAATTCGCCCATTTTATAACCCTAGAAAAAATTGGATTATCTTCAGGATTAAAATGAGAAATATTGTGTGATTTTAAGTCATTATAGATTTTTTCTAGATATGTAATTTCACTTATAAAATTACAAAATTTAGATATTGTATTGCCAACTAAATGTTTAATAAATCCAAATAATCCTGATGTTTTATTTTTTATAACATCAATAACAGCTTCATGTTTTTTTGTATGGAATATCAAATATATTTTTTCAGCAAGTGGTGGATTTGTTGTATTAATAAAATTTGGTTTGACATTATATGTTATACATATTTTTGATAAATCACTAATTTTAACTTTAATATCAATAGTCAATAGTTTTTTATGAATATATTCTATAATATTTCTTGAACCAGGATTATCAAATGTTGTAATTTTACTAATTTTCACTCCTAGTGACAAAAGATATAATCCAGCAAGTTCGCTAATAATACCACCTAGAGAATGACCGCTAATACTCAAAGTATAATTCTCTAAAATTTGATTTAATTGTAATATATGATTAATGAAAATTTTTATTATTTCAAATTTATAAGGTATATAACCAAATGTAATTAGAAGATCATCAATTAAATCCCAAATCTCTGTTAATTCTGTACCAGCTATCGAAAGATGAGCTTTCATAGTTTCGTGATTTACAAATATTATGGCTTTCAAACCATATAGATTTGTTTTATAATTTTCTAAAGAAGTGGAAAATAATTTCCACCCTTCTTTTTTTAAAAATTTTTTATTTTTATTTATTTCTTCATGAAGTTTATGCAATGTATCAGAATATGACAAAGATGCAAATAAATAATCTGTATATACAATTTTGCCCATATTATTTCTTATTAATTAATTATAGTTTAAAACTTAACATATTTTCTAACTTATAATCAATATTTATGTATTATAAATTTCAAAAAAATTATATAGTAAATATTATAAAACACAATATAAATATTTGATTCTACTTATTATCAAGAAGTTTAATGAATTACTGGATCATAAGAATGATTGTGAGGTAATCTAAGTCAAAGTACATCAAATGATATTCTTTATCAATTTTTTTAGAAAATAGAAAATATATTGTTTAAAAAACCCCAGTAAATTATTAAACTGGGGTAATATTATTTTCTAAGAAAGTTTTTTATGACGATATTTAGGATTCATAATATTTTGACCACTATTACTCATCATATAATCATGATAATCTTGATAATTACCTTCAAATAATATTGCTTTCGTATTTTCATCAAAAGCAATTATATGAGTTGCAATTCTATCTAAAAACCATCTATCATGGCTGATCACAAATACACAACCTGCAAAATCAAGTATCGCATCCTCAAGACAGCGTAATGTATCTATATCCAAATCATTCGATGGTTCATCCAGCAACAAAACATTAGCTCCTTCTTTGAGTAGTTTAGCTATATGTACGCGGTTACGTTCTCCGCCTGATAATTGTCCTACTTTTTTCTGTTGATCTGAACCTCTAAAATTAAAAGCAGCACAATAAGCTCTGCTTTTCATACAACGGTGTCCTAATTGCAATTCATCAAGACCATCAGATATTTCTTCCCAGATTGTTTTATTATCATTTAGATGATCTCTATTTTGATCTACATAGCCAAGCTTTACTGTTGAACCTATTTTTATACTCCCATGATCTGGTTGTATATTACCAGTTATGATATTAAATAATGTTGTTTTACCAACGCCATTAGGGCCAACAATTCCAACAATTGCACCAGGCGGAACTTTAAAACTAAAATCAGAAAATAATATTCTATCATTATATTTTTTAGATATATTATCTACTTCAATCACTAAATCACCAAGTCTTGGACCATTTGGTATAATAATTTGCAACTCATTATTATTTGTTTGATCTTTTTGTTTATTCAATAATTCTTGATATGCTGTGATTCTAGCTTTATTTTTAGATTGACGCGCCTTTGGAGATTGTCTTATCCACTCTAGTTCACGTTTTAACTGCTTGCTTCTATCATCTTCTTCTTTATTCTCTATTTCCATTTTTCGCCCCTTCTGCTCAAGCCAACTAGAATAATTTGATTCAAATGGGATGCATCTACCTCTATCTATCTCAAGTATCCATTGCGCAACATTATCAAGAAAATAACGATCATGCGTAATAACAACAACAGTGCCAAGATATGATTTTAAATAATTTTCTAACCATGATACTGATTCAGCGTCAAGATGATTTGTAGGTTCATCAAGAAGTAACATATCTGGTTTTTCCAGTAATAATTTACACAAAGCAACTCTTCTTTTTTCTCCACCAGATATTTTAGTGACATCAGCATCACTAGGAGGACAACGCAAAGCATCCATAGCAATTTTTATTTCTCGCTCTAAATTCCACGCATCAACCAGTTCTATTTTTTCTTGAAGTTCTGCTTGTTGATCTAACAAAATATTCATTTCATTATCAGTCATTGGATCGTTAAATTTATTACTAATTTCATTAAATTGATCTAATAATAATTTTTTATCTTTTAAACTATCCATTATATTATCAAAAACATTTTTATTTGGATCAAGACGAGGTTCTTGTTCTAAATAACCTATTTTAATATTATTAGCAGCAAATGCTTCTCCATCATATTCTTTATCTATACCAGCCATTATTTTAAGTAAAGTAGATTTACCAGAACCATTTGGACCTATTATGCCAATTTTTGCTCCTGGTAGAAAAGATAAATATGTTTCTTTTAAAATTGATTTTCCATTAATAGTCTTCACTAGACCTTTCATTACGTATATATATTGGTAAGACATATTTTTTATATTTAAATTGATTAAAATCATACAATAGCATTTTTACAATTATTTTGTAGTAAATTATTATTTAAAATATATGTCTAATCAAAGATTTATGATTTTTCATTTGACAGTTTAAAAGATTGAATGATAATATAATTTTATGTTTTAATGTGTTTTAGGTGAATTTATATGATTAAAATATCGATAATAATATTATTTCTATTTTTAATATTATTTTTATATAAATTTTTATTCCGCAAGAATAATTCAAATAGAATTAGTGAAAATAATAATATAGATTATGTACCAATATTTAAACTTAATAAAGATGAGTTTAAAAATTTAACTTTAAGTGAGAAAATAGAATTATCATGGAAATTTCTATATGAAATTACAGAAAAAGTTTTAAATAGTTTTTCAAAAGAAGATATAGATGAATTGCAACAAGTAGGCTCTACCTTATTGATACATGGTGTAAAATATGAACATGTTGTTGAATATGGTCTTACATCATATAGTGCTACACATACAAAAGCACTTGAGGAGACGAAAGCAACTCAAATAATTTCTAAATAAAAATATTTATATATGAATTATCTTCGATTGGATAATTTTAAAATATTAATTCTAGATGAAATAGATAGTACTAATTCTGAATGTAAGAGACTTATCAATAATAATCTCTTGTCAGAAAAAAATTATATAATAATTGCAAAAAAACAAACATCTGGTCGTGGAAGAAATAATAAATTTTGGCATTCTGAAGAAGGCAATCTATATTGCAGCATTATTATGCAACATGAATTAAATCTAACATTTTTACATGAATTATCATTCGTTATTTCAATTGCTTTACGTAAAACTATTATTTCTATAATAGGAAAATCTTCTAAATCTATTCAAACAAAATGGCCAAATGATATTTTAGTTGATGGTAAGAAAATATCTGGAATATTGATAGAAAATATCCAACTTAATAATAATAACTATATCATAATAGGCATAGGCATTAATATTTTACATCATCCTACCAATATTAATCAATTAACCACATGTTTAAAATCAGAAAATCTTTCTATTAATATAGATAATTATAAATTACTTAAAATTTTGATAAAAAATTTGAATAAATATTTTTCAATTTGGCAAAAAAATGGATTTTCTTATATAAAGGATATTTGGGTTCAAAATGCCTATAAATTAGGCAAAAAAATTCAAATAAAAAATAATGGTCAAATATTTGAAGGAATATTTGTTGATATAGATGATGATGGATCGATAATATTATTTGATGAAAATAAAAAAACATATAATAAGTTTATTTCAAGTGAATGATATTAGCCTAAAGTAACATATATTGTATCATCATCTGATGTGCAATTTAAAATTTACTTATAATGATTACATTATTAGCTTCCATAGCAGGTTTTATTGGATCTTTAATACCAGAAATATTAAAAATGATTAAAGATCGTTTTGATAAAAAACATGAATTAGATATTATAGATTTAGAAATAAAGAAACAACAATATGTAAAAACTAGCAATGACAAAAATACACTACATAAATATGACATTCAATGCCAAAAACAATTATATGCTACATATAGTTCAGGTATTAATTGGGTAGATGCTTTAAATTCTTCAGTTAGACCAGTACTCGCATATAGTTTCTTTTTTATGTATTCTGCAGTAAAATATGCGCAATATTTTTCTATAAAACAGCAACCTATATTAATTGAATATTTGAATATATTATGGACAGTTGATGACCAAGCTATATTTGCTGGAATTATAAGTTTTTATTTTGGACAACGTACATTTAATAAATTATGGAAAATAAAGTAATCCCAAAATTCTTATTATTTTACTTGACTCATTTAACCTTAAAGTCTATGTATTATACTACATATGAATAGTTTTATTACATATGTTTTTAGTTAATTTTAATTAATATTTAAATAAGTTATATGACAAATCCAAAAAACTCAGACACTTTTTTACCTAAATCAAATACTAACATTCTTCAATTAAATAATATAGGAAATAATTTAAAAACATTAATTCCATATGTTCCTTTAATAGTGTCTTCTTATTTCTTTAAAATTGTTGAATCATCTATTCAAACTATTAACGATTTCTCGCACTCACCTTATTTTACAGTAATTAAACATGGGGAAGTAAAAGTATTTTTAGACCAAGCAATTAAAGATCCAACACTTATATCTTATATACCAAGTATAAGTTTTAGCAATATTCTTATGAATTCCAATCCAACAAAATCTTTTTTATCAGTAATTTGTTGGACAACAGATAACAAATATCACGAAGCTCCGAATCATCTTATGTTAAAAAATTTAGTTGATGTGTTTATATATAATCCTGTAGGTAGAACTATAGATGAGGGTAGATATAAATTTATAAACTGCTGCAAACGCGCTTTTGTTATAGGGGATAATTTTTCAAAAATCCTTAAAAATGGCATAAATTGTACCACAGAAGAATATGTTAAACAATGTCGGATTAATGAGCAACGTGAGGAGGGGTGGGGTTTAAGACTTGAGACGAAACTTGTTCAAGATTGTCCACCAGCTTACAGTGAGCAATTTTATAAAACAGATGGTTATATACCTAATAATGCTAATAGTCTTAGTAATCCAATCTCATTCTTATTTAATATGATTTTTCAAATGATAAGTCCAGAAATAAAGGATAATGATGACTCAGGAAATTTTGACATTCTTAAATTTATGTTTCAATTTACTCTTATATTATTTGTTGCTTATAATATCAAATTGACATTACCTAAAATGGTAAAAATATTAAAAAATATCGTGACAAGTAATGTAAAAAACAATGATCTATTTACTCAAGAAGATGAAAATGATGATGATATTACTCCTGATATGACTTATGCATTAATACATATGTTTGATGAGACCCATACATTAGGCAGCTCTGATTAAATAAAATTAATATAAAATAATTTATAACAAAACTGAATTTGATTTAATATATTATTTTAAATCAGTTCAGTTTACTTCATTATAATTAATTATTTAAACTTTCAATAAAAACATTTTTTATAATTTTCTACGACAAATAAAAACTTAAAAAATGATATATTTGTTGAAATAAATTAAGCTAACATGGCTTTGTTACGTGAATAGGTTTAGAACAAATTAACCAAAAATAATATAATATTAAATAAAATCTTCATTAGATTTTTTCAAAAATAAACTTTTATGTAATATCAAATTGATGAGGTTTGATAACAAGTGTAAAAATTTGTTAATTATAGAAAAAATTAAATGAGAATTGTTGTATATAATTTAATTAATTTGACAAACATGAGCATAATGTTATCATAAGTAGTTAATATAATAATCGCTTTGGAGATTAAAATGAAAGATTTTGACTTTGGTTTATTAAAAGGTAAAAAAGGTTTAATTACAGGAATTGCAAATAATTTATCTATATCTTATCATATAGCAAAAGCTGCAAAATTAAATGGCGCAGAAATATGTTGTACCTATCCATCTGATAGATTTAAGTCTCGCGTAGAAACTATTGCAAATGATGAACTAGACACTGATTTTACAGCTTATTGTGATGTTACAAATGAAGAATCTATAGATCAACTTGTGGAAAACATCAAATCAAAATGGGGAAAATTAGATTTTATTATTCATTCGATTGCTTTTTCTGATAAAAATGAGTTAAGAGGTCGTTATATAGATACTTCCTTACCTAATTTTTTAAATGCTATGAATATTTCTTGCTACTCATTAACTCTTCTTGCAAAAAAAGCAGAATTTTTAATGAAAGATGGTGGAAGCATTATAACCCTTAGCTATTATGGTTCTCAAAAAGTTATACCATCATATAATGTAATGGGTATTGCAAAAGCAGCATTAGAATCAAGTGTAAAATATTTAGCTTATGATATGGGGCCTAAAAATATTCGTGTTAATGCAATATCTGCAGGACCAATTTCAACATTAGCTGCAAGTGCTATTGGTGATTTTAAAACTATGTTGCAAGTTCATGAAAAAAATGCACCATTACGTAGGAACGTAACACAGCAAGATGTAGCTGGCTCTGCATTATATTTAATCAGTAATTTGTCTTCTGGTGTTACAGGTGAAATACATTACACAGATTGTGGATATAATATTGTTGGATTTAATATTTAAATATTGCAAAACTCATTATTTTGTAATAAGAGATTAAAATCTTCGATGAATTTTTGTGATAATGTTGTAAGTGGAGCTCGCACCTCATTTTCACACATACCAATTTTATACATAGAATATTTAATTGTTACTGGGTTAGTTTCTAATGATAACCAATGATAGAATGGATAAAGTTTTTTATGTATTTCAAGAGCCTTTTTAAAATCATTATTAATTGTTAAATTTTGTACTTGAACAAATAAAGCAGGTGCAAAATTTGATCCCACAGAAACACATCCAATCCCACCATTAGCATTATATGCTAACGAACTCATATCATCCCCTGATAATAAATTAAATGGATTATTGATTGCCAATTTTAGTCTTATTGGTCTTTGTAGATCATTACCAGCATCTTTTAAAGCCATAATTCTTGGTAATTTACTTAAATTTATAATAGTTTCATCTTTAAAATCTGAACCAGTTCTACTAGGTACAGAATAAAGCATGATTGGAATATCTGAATTATTATGAATAGTTTCAAAATATTGATATATTCCTTCTTGAGTTGGTTTTACATAAGGAGGGATAGAACACATAAAACCATTAGCTTTAGCATTAATAGCAAATTTTGTCATTTCCAACGTTCTATTCAAATCTCCAGAAGAATTGCCCACTATTATTTTGATTTTATTTTGAGCTATTTCTTTCGATTTAAAAATTAATTCTTGAGATTCTTCTATAGTAAGACTTGTGCCCTCACCAGTCGAACCACATATAACAATACTTGCAACATTATTATCTATTTGATATTTTATTAATTTTTCAAGTGATTCATAATCTATTGCATTTTTTTTAAATGGTGTGATAAGAGCTGTAATTAATCCATAAAATATATTTTCCATATCAAATCTTCTTTTCATCAAGCGATTTTAAAAATTTTATCATAAATTTTAGACCTGATAAATCTATAGAATGTGCTAAATTTGGAATGGCATAAGTTTCATGAACTATATTATGTTCTAGCAAAAATTTACTAGCTTGTTCCATTACAACAAATGGTATAATATCATCAGACATACCATGAATTAAACAAATTGGAGTCTTAGTATTTAATAATTTTTCTGGTTCTACTACAATACCAGAAAAAGCTACAACAGCTAAAAATGGATCATTTGTTATAAAGTTTAAGTATAATGCAACCATAGAACCTTGTGAAAATCCTACTAAAATAGTATCTTTATTAGCAAATCCTAATTTATTTTGTTCAGTTTTTATAAGATCTGAAATAATATTGATATTTTTATCTAGTAATTTATGTACAATCTTAGGTTCTGAATTTTTAAGACTGAACCATTGACGCGAATATTCAGTTTCAAAAGAAGCTGAATCAAATTTTTCTATGCCATTTGGTGAAATAAAACTTACGTCATTTAAATCATCTTCAAGGAATGGTACAAGACTCATAAGATCAGAAGAGTTTGAACCTACTCCATGTAGAAATATTATAAGTTTTTTAGCCCCAGGTGATAATTTCACTTCTGTAGTCATTTTTGAAGTCTCTATAATATTTAATATATTCGAATAATATCAGAACTATAGATTTTGACTAGACATAATATAGAAATTTTACAGCAATTTTCATTTGGACTTCTTATGAAAAATCATCATTAGAATTTTTTTTTACATGTAAACCTAATTCTTCTTTGTCATAATATTCTCCTGTAAAATCATTATGCGGATTATTCAACCATTCTTCTGTTAAATTATTTGGATAAAAGAATTTATATAAGTCGTAATTAAAAAACTTACAGAGGACTAATAAATCTTTTGTACCTTCTCCATATTGTGCAAAAATATTATTTATTGGTAATTTATTTTGTATAATATAATTTTTTAGTACTTTCAGTGTTTCATATACAATATCATTTTCTTCTTGTGTATTGTTTAATAAATTACATAATATTGTTATTTGATTTTCATTAAATTTATATAAATCTTGCAATTTAATATTTTGTTCACTACATCTTTCAATAAAATCAGAAATATTTTTAGATTTAGGTGCAAATTGTTCAAAATTAGTATTTTTATGTTTTTTACACCATTAATAATTTCTTCTAAAGCCAGTTTACTCATATATTACAATTAATTATTTACAAAAATATTAATTATTAATTTATATTAATAATTTTAGCGCATTATATTATAATATTACTATTATATCAATCTATTAATTTTATTTATATAAGTTTATATTATATGAGATTTAATAAATTTTGAGAAAATATATATTGGAGTTTTTAAATATAATTATGAAGCTTTATCTACCATTTAATAAAAATTTGAATATAATTAACTATAATAATGATTTATAAATAAGGGGAAGTTCAAGTGAAGTTTACATTATCTTGGCTTAAGAAATTTTTAAAAACTGATGCAAATTTAACTGAAATATCTGATGGTTTAACCTATATAGGATTAGAAGTAGAAAGCATAGTAGATCGACGCGAAGAATTAAAAGATTTTGAAATTGCGCAAATTATCAATGTTCAACCTCATAATGATAGTAATAAATTGCAAATTTGTGATATACTAACAGAAGATGGTAATTTACAAATAGTTTGTGGTGCTTCCAATGCAAAACCTAAAATTAAAGTAGTGCTTGCAAAAATTGGAACATTAATTCCTAATGGTAATTTTAAAATAAAAGAATCTTCAATTCGTGGTATTAAAAGCTTTGGAATGTTATGTTCTTCAAATGAATTATTAATTGGTGCAGATTCTGCTGGTATAATAGAGATGCCAGAATATGCTAAAATTGGAGATTCATTGATTGATTATTTTGGATTAAATGACCCAATATTTGATATTAATGTTACGCCTAACAGAGGGGATGCTTTATCTATATATGGAATTGCAAGAGACTTAGCCTCAAAAGGATTAGGCAGTTTAATTACATATGAAACACCAAAATTAAAAAATTTATATAAATCAACCATTAATATTGATGTAAAAAATCATGATATTTCTAAAATATTTTTTATGCGTGAAATACGTAATATTAAAAATATAGAATCACCTGTTTGGTTAAAGGATTTATTAAATAATATAGGAGCAAAGTCAATATCTGCTGCTGTTGATGTCGTGAATTATATTATGTATAGTTACGGTCAGCCCATGCATGTATATGATAAAGATAAATTATCCAGTAATAATATTTCTGTTGATTTACTCGATCATACAGAAAAATTTTTTGCTCTAAATGATAAAGAATATGATTTATTAAATAATGATTTAGTTATTAGTGATGGTAAATCTACTTTAGCGATTGCTGGCATTATTGGAAGTAAAAATTCTGCATGTGATGAAAATAGTGTAAATATAATTTTAGAAGCAGCCCATTTTGCTCCTGAATATATAATAAAAACTGGACAGAGATTATTAATTAATAGTGATTCAAGATATAGATTTGAACGTAATATTGATCCTAATTTTATATTAACTGCTTTAGATTTAGCGACAAATATGATTTTATCTATATGTACTGGAGAACCTAGTGAAATATCAATTTTTAATAATTATAAAAAACCAATCATAGAAATTTCTTTCTCATCTTCAATATTGAAAGAATTGACAAATATAGAACTTGAAAATAAAGAAATTATAGATATTCTAGTAAAATTAGGTTTTAATTGTAATTACGAGAATAATTCTGTAAATTTTTTATGTTTCCCTCCATCATGGAGATCTGACATATCAATTAAAGAAGATGTGGCAGAAGAAATTGCAAGAATTTATGGTTATGATAACATACCAATTGTTCCTATTATTTCTAATGTTACAGAACATAATCTTTCTTCAGAATTTTCTAGAATTTTAGAAATTAAAAATATTTTGGCTAGAAAATCATATGATGAAGTTGTAACTTATTCTTTTATGAATAGTAATGATGCAAAATTATTTGCTGATTTTAATCAAGATTTGGAAATTATAAATCCCATTATTGTTGATTATAATTATATGAGACCAAGCATATTGCCAAATTTACTAAAAATAATAAAAAAAAATCATGCTAGATCAATTTTTGATATGAGTTTATTTGAAGCAGGTCCCGTATTTTTATCATCGAGTATTAGAGAAGAGATAAATCATATTGCTGGAATTAGATGTGGTTTACATACACATAAGAATATATATTCTGATCAACGTTTTTTTGATATAATCGATATTAAGGGAGACATTGAACAAATTTTAAATTTCTGTAATTTGACATTGGATAAATGTCAATTTCATGAAAATAAGTTGAATTATTATCATCCAGCTAGATCTACTACTATAAAACTCGGAAAAAATATATTAGCTCATATTGGACAAATTCATCCATCAATATTAAAATATTATAATATTGAATGTGATGTAGTAGCATTTGAATTATATATTGATAATATTCCATTTTCAAAAATGAAATATGGCAAAAGAGATGATTTTATTATTTCTAATTTTCAACCAATATTTAGAGATTATGCATTTTTATTGGACGATGATAAAGAAATTGGTGCAATATTAAATTACATTAGGAATTTTAATAAAATTTTGATTAAATCAGCTGAAATATTTGACATATATAAAGGTCGTAATATAGAGTTGGGTAAAAAATCTATAACTATTAAAATTATGATTCAACCTCAAAATAATAATTTAACAGATGAAGATATTAATAATTTAACAAATGATTTGTTAAAAAATTTATTAAATAAATTTGGATTGCAATTGAGAGAAAATTAAAAAATGCAAAAAATAAAAACACAATTATTAATTATAGGTTCTGGGCCTGCTGGTCTTACTGCTGCTATTTATGCTGCAAGAGCTGCTTTAAAGACTGTATTATTATGTGGTATGCAACCTGGGGGGCAACTCACAATAACAACAGATGTAGAGAATTATCCAGGTTTTGCAAATCCTATAGAAGGTCCATGGTTAATGGAACAAATGACATTACAAGCAAAACATGTTGGAGCTGAAATAATTTATGATTATGTAAAATCAGTTAATTTTTTACAAAATCCATTTATCGTAACATGTGCATCTGCTAATATTTATGAAGCTGAGAGCGTAATTATTGCAACTGGCGCAACTGCTAAATGGCTTAATATTCCATCAGAAGAAACATATAAAGGTTTTGGTGTATCAGCTTGCGCTACTTGCGATGGTTTTTTCTTTAAAAATAAAAAAATTATTGTAGTTGGAGGTGGGAATAGCGCAGTTGAAGAAGCTTTATATTTAACAAATCATGCTTCTGAAGTAATATTGATTCACAGAAAAGATAGTCTCAGAGCTGAAAAAATTTTACAAGAAAGATTATTTAAAAATCCCAAAATATCAATTATATGGAATCACGAAATTGATGAAATTATTGGTGTTGATAACCCAAAAACTATTAAATTTGTTAAAATTAAAAATATTTTAACAAATGAAATTCAAGAAATTAGATGCGAAGGTGTTTTTATTGCAATTGGACATAAACCAAATACAGAATTATTTAAAGATCAAATAGATATTGATCATGATAATTATATTGTTACAAAGCCAGATTCCACTAAAACTAATATTGAAGGAATATTCGCAGCTGGAGATGTACAAGATAAAATATATAGACAAGCTGTTACAGCAGCTGGTACAGGCTGTATGGCTGCACTTGAAGCTGAGAAATTTTTAAGTAAATAACATATATTAATTGGAGAATCATTATGAAAAGATTTGCTGATCCAACAAATGACGTAGCTTTTAAAAAAATATTTAG
>DYTE01000003.1:0-44559 GCA_020726135.1 Rickettsia conorii | reverse complement strand
ATAGAAGGAAAAATAGAAGGAAAAATAGAAGGAAAAATAGAAGGAAAAATAGAAGGAAAAATAGAAGTTGCAAAAAATTTGCTAAGTCAAAATATAGACATTAAGATAATATCAATGTCGACTGGTATTTCAGTTGAAGAAATAGAAAAATTATAATCAATATACAGATGAAATTTACAAAAGTAAACGAATACTCTACTCAAAAATTATTAAAAAGAATGTTGTTTATTTATGTAAAACCTTACTATAAAAATATAATTATTTCAATATTTTTTATGATAATATCAGCTCTATGTTCTGTAAATATTGTAAAATTAGTGCAACCAATGATAGACCAAATATTTTTGGAACATAATGAGCATATGTTATATTTTATAGCATTATTTACATTGATAACTTTTGCTATTAAAGGTGTCTGTGAATATTTTCAATTTTATATAATAAAATTTGTTGCACAAAATATATTATTAGACATGCAAATGCAAATGTATGAACATTTGCTTATATCTGATGTAAAATTTATTAAAAGTCAATCTACAGGCAGATTAATATCTAATTTTGCTAATGACATATCAATGATGCGTGGCGCTGCTTTACATTTGCTAGTTGGATGTGCCAAACATTTTTTATCTGTTTCTTTTCTAATTATATTAATGCTAATGTTAAATTCTACTTTATCATTGATAGTATTTATAGTATTTCCTGTTGCTTTATATCCAATTCAAAAATTTGGTAAAAAAATACGTGAAATTTCTGAAAAAACTCAAATAGAATTAAGTAATTTTACTTTTAAATTAGATGAAGTATTTAATTCAATTAAAATAGTTAAATCATTTCTAGGTGAAAGATATGAAATAAAAAAAGCTAGACATGTTACTGAAAATATTTTGCACTTTTATAAAAAAAATTCTAAATTTGATGCTTTAGTTGCTCCAACTATGGAAATATTAAGTGGTTTTACTGTGGCATTTTTAATATTATATGGTGGAATATTAGTTATACAAGGTAAAACTACACCAGGAACTCTTTTTGCTTTTATTACTGCTTTTATTTCTACATATAGACCATTTAAAAGTCTTATTTCATTAAATGCTAATTTGCAAGAAACTTTATCTGCAGCAAAACGTATATTTACTATTTTAGATACTCAACCAGAAATTAAAGATTGCTATGATGCGCAAAATATTAAAATAAAAGGATTATTTATAGAATTTAAAAATGTTGTATTATGTTTTGATAAAAAATTAGCACTAAATAATTTTACATGTATTATACCATATGGACAAACTATAGCATTTTTAGGTGCATCTGGCAGTGGAAAAACATCAATTGCTAATTTGTTAATTAGGTTTGATGACGTAACATCAGGAAATATTATGATAGGCTCATATGATATAAAAAATATCAAATTAACTTCTTTAAGAGAACAAATATCAATTATAACTCAAGATACATTATTATTTGATTTAACTATATTTGAAAATATTTCATATGGAAGTTTCGATGCAACAATTGAAGACGTAATATTAGCTGCAAAACATGCTAATGCACATGATTTTATAATGAATTTACCAGATCAATATAATACTATGATAGGTGGTGGTGGATTTAAATTATCTGGCGGACAAAGACAACGTTTATCAATAGCAAGAGCTATATTAAAAGATGCTGATATTTTAATTTGCGATGAAGCTACAAGTTCGCTTGATCAAATATCTGAAAAAGCTATACTGAAATATATTAAAGATTTTAGACAATCTAAAACTAATATATTTATTACGCATCGTTTAATCAATATGAAAGACTTTGACCATATTATATTTATGAAATCTGGCAAAATATTTGAACAAGGCACTCATGATCAACTTCTTAATAATAAATCAGAATATTATAAATTATATAACAATGAAATTGCAGGATTATAAATAGCAATATGATTTTTGACATAAAAAACTTAGGAATATTTGGGCTTGGTAAAACTGGAAAATCATCTTATATATCATTAAAAAAATATTTACCAAACTTAAAATCCATAATTTGTTTCGATGATAATGAAAATACAATAAAAGATTTTATAAGTGAATTTGGTGAAAATGATGTAGTAGAATTGTTTGATGAACGATGGCAAAGATTGTCTGCAATATTAGTTAGTCCTGGAATCAAACCATCTCATAAAATTTATGAAATAGCGAAATCATATAAAATATCAATAACATCTGATATAGAATTATTTTTTTTACTTAATAAATATAAAAATAATGATAAATCTATCTTTATAGCAATAACAGGAACTAATGGAAAAAGTACAGCAACAAGTCTAACACATCACATATTAAAATTTTGTAATATTGATTATGCAATCGGTGGAAATATAGGTGTTCCCATTTTTGAATTAGATTTGAATAAAGATGGTTATATAATAGAATTATCCTCGTTTCAACTAGAATTATTAAATAAATTTAAACCTAAAATTACTTCATTACTTAATATAACACCTGATCATTTAGATCATCATCTAAATTTTGAACAATATATTGATGCAAAAAAGAAAATTTATAATAATTTAGATCAATCATCATCTTGTATAATAAATATTGATAATAATATTACAAACGAGATATTTCAGGAACAGAAACATAAAAATATATTTAATATTATTCCTATCTCAACTAAATCTAAGATAGAAAATGGAGTATCTATAATAAATGAATTTTTGTTTGATAATTATTTTGATAATAAAAATTATAAAATACAAAATAATATTCATTTACAAGGTTCTCATAATGCAGAAAATATTTTAACTGCATATGTTACAGCAAAAATTTTGTCTATAGAGACAAATTTGATATTAGAATCCATATCTCATTTTAAAGGTTTACCACATAGAATGGAATATCTAAATAAAATTGAAAATATATATTTTTATAATGATAGTAAAGCAACGAATAGTCATGCAGCCAGTATGTCTATTGCATCTTTGGAAAATATTTTATTATTAGCTGGAGGTATTTCAAAGGCCGATTCCATAAAGCCACTAACTATTTACGCAAATAAAATTAAAAAAATATATTTATATGGTAGAGATAAATTTATAATGGCAAAAGATATTGAAAATATTATAGAATATGAAATATTCGATAATTTAGAAAATGCATTTGAAACTGCTTACAAAGATGCACGAATTTATGAGAATGATGTAAATATTTTATTAGCTCCAGCCTGTTCTTCTTTAGATCAATTTAAAAATTTTGAAGAACGTGGTGATTTATTTAAAAAATTAGTAAATAATATAATTAAATATGATAAATAATAATTTTATAAAATTATGGTGGAGAACAATTGATCATAAAATAATAATTATATTATTTATTATGTTTAGTTTTAGTATGATGTTAGTTACTACTGCAAGTATATCTGTTGCAAATCGTATAGGATTGGATGAAAATTATTTCATAAAAAGACAGATAATTTATTTAATAATGTCGATATTTATTATTTTTACCATTTCTCTTTTTAATAAAAAATGGATTAAAAGATTTTCAATAGTTGGATTTTTATTAAGTTTTTCTTTACTTGTTTTAGTTAAATTTATTGGATATGAAATTAAAGGATCAGTTAGATGGATGAGTATTTTTGGTATTTCAATTCAACCATCTGAATTTATTAAACCATTTTTTGCTACTATGATAGGATGGATATTATCATTATCTACAAAAGAGATAATTCCCAATATTATAATTTGCTCAATATTATATTTAATAATATCATTTCTTCTTATTACTCAACCAGATATTGGTATGTTAATTACAATTACTGTAATATTTTGTTTACAACTCTTTGTTGCCGGGATACCAATTTTTTTAATAATAATATTAAGTGTCATATTATTTGGTGGACTGTTTTTATCATATTTACATATTCCTCATGTTACTCAAAGAATTAATAATTTTTTAGATCCAGCTCAAAATGAAAATTATCAAATTACAAAATCAATTAAAGCTTTTGAGAATGGAGGTCTTTATGGTACAGGACCAGGTGAAGGTTCAATTAAACATGTTTTACCAGATTCTCATACTGATTTTATTTTTGCTGTAGCTGGTGAAGAATTTGGAGCATTAACATGCATAATAATCATTGTTTTATTTTTATTTATAATAATAAAAATTTTTATAAAATTAACAAAAGAAGATGATAAATTTGTACAATTATCTGTTACTGGTATAATCGCTCAGTTAGGATTTCAATCATTTATCAATATAGGTGTTACATTAAATTTATTACCTACAAAAGGTATGACTCTACCATTTATTAGCTATGGAGGGTCTTCTACTATAGCAATATCAATAGCTATGGGTATTGTACTAGGACTAACTAAAAGAAAAACATTGTTAAATAAATATAAAATTCAAAATATAGAGTTACTATGAATAATTTAAATAAAAATATTATTGCAATTGCAGCAGGTGGTACAGGTGGACATTTTTTTCCAGGACTCGCCACAGCTAATGAATTAATTCAACATGATTATGATGTTCATATAATTACTGATGAACGATGTAAAAAATATTTTACTAATCATTCAGTAGAAAAATATCATATAATTGATATAAAAAAAAATAATGTCAATTTTCTTACCAAATGTTTGTTTTTTCTTTCATTAATAAGAGCAATTTATCGGTCAATAATTTTATTACATAATATCAAGCCTAAAATAATAATAGGGTTTGGTGGATATCCTAGTTTTCCTTCTATGTTTGCTGCATTAATTTTGCGAATTCCAATAATTATACATGAACAAAATAGTTTTATGGGTAAAGTAAATAAATTTCTTGCAAAATTTGCTTATAAGGTTACTTTAACTGATAAGGATACAAAAAATATTACAGGAATAAATAATAAAAAAATTATAGTTATTGGTAATATTATAAGAGATAATATTAAAAAAATAAAAACAAAAGATAATTGGGACAGTGATATATTTAAAATATTAATATTTGGAGGAAGTCAAGGCGCAAAAATATTTTCATCATTAATTCCAAACACAATTAAAATTTTATTAAAGTCTAATCCTGAAATTAAATTACATATAGTCCAACAAATTCAACAAGATGATTTTGAAGATGTTAAAAAAATATATGATAATTTAAATATTACTTATAATTTATGTGATTTTTTTGTTAATATTCATAAAGAATATGATGAAGCTAATCTTGTTATATCAAGAGCAGGGGCTAGTACTATTGCTGAATTAACATATATCGGTATGCCTTCAATTTTAATACCTTATCCACATGCAGCTGATAACCATCAATTATACAATGCAATTAATCTTCAAAAAAAATCAGCTTCTTGGTATTTTGTACAAAATGAAGTTACTTCCACAAAATTAGCAGCTAAAATTCTATTATTAATTAAAAATAGAGATTTATTAAAATCAGCAACTACGAATCTTTTGAATATAAGATGCGATGGCAGCAAAACACTAGTTGATATAATAGAACATACAATTAAATAAAAAATAGAAACAGAATGAATATAATAGAATCTAATAATATTGTAGATAATTTTTCTAAAATTGCTAAAAAATATCAAGAATTATTAATATATTTATCTCAAGGTAAAGGAAATATAATTTCTAAACAATTCTTAGATGAAGATATAAATAAAAAAATATTTCTTCAAATGTTGCAACAATTTATGTCTGATCCATGTAAATATATGGAAGTAAATCTAGAATTTGTTAATAAATATCAAACATTAATCAATAATTCTCTCAATCAATTTATGGGGAAACATACTGAAGATAAGCAAGAATCTAAATTTGATAAAAGATTCAAAGATCAAGATTGGGAAAATAATAATTATTTTCATTTTATAAAAGAATTTTATTTAATATCGTCTGAATTGATAGAAAAAAATATAAAGCAATATAAATTTGATTCGGAACTTAATCAATATTTGCATTTTATGACAAAACAGTTTCTGGATGCTTTTGCACCTTCTAATTTTCCAATGTTAAATCCAGTTGTTGTTAAAGAAACAATAAGAACATCTGGAGCAAATATTATTCAAGGGCTTGATAATTTATTAAATGATATTAAAGAATCAGGAGATTTTTTAAATATTCAAATGACTGATGAAAAAGCTTTTCAAATTGGAAAAAATATAGCAGCGACAGAAGGTAAAATTATATTTCAAAATAAATTAGTACAATTAATTTGTTATAAACCAATGGAAAAAACTTATGAAATTCCAATATTAATTATTCCACCATGCATTAATAAATATTATATTTTAGATCTTTCTCAGCATAATTCAATGGTTTCGTATTTAGTAAATAATAATTTTCAGGTTTTTATCTTGTCATTTGTAAATCCAGATGAAACATATTCGGAGACAAGTTTAGAAGATTATGTTCTAAAAGCTATTTTAGAACCAATAGATTATATAATAAAAGAGTTGAATTATAAAAAAATTAATTGTCATGGCTATTGTATAGGAGGAACATTTCTTGCAATATTATTAAGTTATTTGAAATCACGTAATATTGATTATATTAATAGTGCCGGTTTTATGGCAAGTATGTTTGATTTTACAAATCCTGGTGAAATTGGTTCATTTATAAATGAAATTTTTATTGATAAAATAGAAGAAAATATGAATAAAGTTGGATATTTTGATGGTAAATATTTATCCAATAGTTTTAGTATGTTAAGAGCCAATGATTTAATTTGGTCATTTTTTATAAATAATTATTTGCTTGGTAAAAATCCTGTGCCATTTGATTTGTTATATTGGAATTCAGATTCAACAAATTTACCAGCTAAAATGCATAATTATTATTTAAGAGAGCTTTATTTAAAAAATTTACTTGCAAAAAATGGTGGTATATTAATTGATAATATACCAATAAATTTAGGCAATATTGATATTGATAGTTTTTTTATTGCGACAAGTGAAGACCATATATCTCCATGGAAATCAGTATATGATAGTATGAAATTATTAGGTGGAAAAAAAAGTTTTTGTCTCGCTGGATCAGGACATGTTGCTGGTATTATTAATTCTCCAAACATGAATAAATATCATTTTTTTATTAATCAATTGATAGATAATTCCCATGATTTATGGTTTAAGAATGCAATTCAATATGAAGGATCTTGGTGGGATAATTGGGTAATATGGTTAAAAGAACATAGTAATAAACTTAAAAAATCTATTGATTATAAATCATTATATTACATAGAAGACGCACCAGGTTCTTATGTTAGAAAAAAAATTACTTAATATTATGAATATTATAAAAATAATATATGATTTAAAATAATGAGGTGAGTTATAAATATAAATATAGAATATGACAGTAGAAGTAAAAAAATTCTTTACAACTTTTAATCGCTTAAATAAAGGATATAAAGAAGATTATGGTGTAGAAGTTGATGATATGACATTTTATATGAAAAAATTTACTGATATTTTGCCACCAATTGATGTGATTGCAGAATATGAAAATATTTGTCCTGGTTCTTTAAATAGATTAATAAAATTGCATGAAAATAATCAAAAAATTAATTTTAAAACTAGCAAAAAAATAGATTCAGTACAGTTACAATCTGAAACTACAACAAAAATATATAATATCTTTATTGCAACTTTGAGTATTGTTGCAATAACTAGCCTAGTTTTAACGTTACTTGGCAATTTTATATCAGCAACTATTTTTGCTATTTTAGGATTTTTAATTTTTATAAAAATATTTTTTTATGAAAATATTTCAAATAATAATAGAAAAATTTATGAAAACTAATACAGGATATAGAAATAAATTTGTAAAATTAAAAACAGCTAAAAATCGTACAACTTCTTCTAGTACATGGCTTAGAAGACAATTGAATGATCCTTTTGTTGCAAAGGCAAAATTAGATAATTATAGATCAAGATCAGCTTATAAATTAATTGAAATTGATGAGAAATTTAAATTATTTAAACCAGGTATAAAAGTCGTGGATTTGGGTGCTGCACCTGGCGGCTGGAGTCAAGTTGCATCATCTTTAATATTTACTAAATCTAATAAAGGACTGTTAATAGGAGTTGATTTACTTGAAATCGAACCTATTGATGGCGTAACATTTATTACAGAAGATTTTTATAATGATGAAACAAAGAATATTATAATAGAAAAATCAGGTGGACAAGTTGATATTGTTATGAGTGATATGGCAGCTAACACTATTGGTCATAAAGCTACTGATCACATTAGAACTCTTGAACTATGTGAAGTTGCAACGGAATTTGCTATTCAAATATTAAAACCAGGGGGCCATTTTATAGCTAAAATTTTTAAAGGTGGTTTGGAGGGTAACTTGTTACAAAGAGTAAAATCTCATTTTTCTATAGTTAAGCATTTTAAACCAAATTCTAGTAGAAAAGAATCTACAGAATTTTATTTAATAGCATTAAATCGCAAGGATAATTAAAGAATTTCTCTTGATGATTTGGTATTTTTTTGAACTACTTGTTTTTGCAACAATATATCTTTGCTATTATTAATATGTTTTGTCAAATTAATATCAGTAGTAAAATTTAAATTTATCTTAGATGAGTTTATTTCTAAATTTTTTTCTAATAAATAATTTTTTTCTTCAAGTATTTTATTTAAATAACTTATTTCTTTTTTTGTAGTTATATTTTTAAAATCAAATTTACTTAAGACTTTTCCCAATTTTTCTCCTATAATTGGTGCATATCTTAATGTGATCACAGCTGATGGTACTAATAATGCGGAAAAAGCAAGACCAGCTGTAGCAAAAGCAAAAGCTCCAAGAGAGATGGCAAAAAGGCTGGTTATTGCTTTACTAGCTAGTTGTTTTATAGAATTTAATCCTACATTTAGTTTTTTCTGGTTATTTATAATTTCTGTTATTAAATTAACATTTTCATTGATTTTACCAGTAACTTTATAATTGTTAGCTTGAGATAATATTGTTTTTTTAAATAAATCAGAATTTGATTCTATATAAGAAAATATATCATCAGTTAATGTTAAATTTTTTAAAATTATTTTAATAGATTTTTTTTCATCTTTTGACAAATCTTTAAAGTAAACCTCAATAATTAGATTTGATATAATTTCTTGTGATTGTTCTTTACTCATAACTATGACATCATCATCTGAATTATTATCATTAGATATTGCGACAGCAAATAATTCTAAAATTATTCCAAAATCTTCTGTTGTAATAGTCTTTTTACCTAAATATTTTTTAATTTTATCTATAGCATTATCTATGTAGACTATGACATCTGGAATTGAATTTAGCCTTGTAATATAATCTATAGCCAATATATTTGCTAAAGTTGAACAATTTTTTTCACTTAAATGATAATTTAGATGTTCTAATATTTTATATCTAAAAAATTCTATATTTGGATTATTTAATATATTCATCATCTATTTATTGTTATAATTCTAATGCGCATTACTAATTTTGTAAAAATTAAATTTGGTGTAACATGAGTATTAAGTTTATAAACCATTTTTGGTTCTATAGTATCTTGTTTGTTAGTTTTTAACGATATTAAAATAGTATTAGATGGCATAATAGCATATATTGCTTTAACTAAAGATAAAAAATTTATAAAATCTGTTGTTGAAAATTTTACAGTGACATTAAAGCTTTTGATAATAACATCATTTTTATTAATAATATTATCAATAATATTATTAAAAAATATTTGCTCAAATTGAACTGTAATAGGTTCTAATAAATTATATTGATTACCTAAAGAAATTATATTATTAGCCAATAATTCATGTTGGGAGCACATTAATATATCAGATTGATTTAATAATTCGATATATTTATTATATGTAGATAACATTTTTTCTTTAGAACTTGCTATTGAATAAAATGCAAGAGCAGATTTTGTTAATTCCTCCTGGGAATTATGTAATATTTTGATATATTCAGATTTTTCCTTATTTATATAATTATTAATTACAGACAATAATATAATTAACAATAAACTTATTAAAAATTTTAATAATATTAAATTTTTTTTATGAATAATAATTTTTGTAAACATAATTAATTCATATAATCATCTAATGTTGATAAAGGATGATAATTTGGATTTAACGGGCTAAAGTCCTTAAGCACTATATCAATAGGTATAATTAATTTATTAGGTAGTTCAATTATATGTTCTGAAAAAACAAGAATTTGAATATTTTTTTCA
This sequence comes from Rickettsia conorii, assembly GCA_020726135.1. Classification (GTDB taxonomy): domain Bacteria; phylum Pseudomonadota; class Alphaproteobacteria; order Rickettsiales; family Rickettsiaceae; genus DYTE01. Next base: position 34,320 of record DYTE01000003.1, on the reverse strand, counting down.
GGAAAAAGATGTTCTAATTTAAAGTCAAAATCTTTAAGTAATTTGATAGATTCGTCTGTCGATAGATTATTTGTTATAAAATTTAAGGTAATTTTAATTGTTATATATTGATTAGAAACAAGTAAAATATTATCAATATTTGCTCTAGACCAATTTATTTCACGTATAATAAAATTATTATCTAAATTCAATAAAACTTTATCTAATAATGTAAAAGGTGTAGACATTGTCATTGTTAACATTTCTTCCATAACATGTAAATTAGCTAAATTAGGTATATAATTTATTGATAAATTCTTAGATTTTAAATTATTATATTCTTGTAATAAATCATATTTTTTTCTATGAATTTCGTTAAGTTTTTTATATGTTTGAAGCGATTCAATTCTATTAAATATTACTGAAACACATAACATTAATATAGCAATAATTAATGGTTTAGTTAAAAGAAAATTTAGTATGTTTAATCTATTTAATTGTAAAAGATGTTGATTAAATGCAAGAAATTCCCATTTTTGATTTAATAATTTTAATATTTTTATGTCTAATATTTCTGAAGAATCTTTAGATAAAGATGAATTAACTTGATGGGTAAATTTTAATTTATGACCATTAAAATCCATAATTTGTAAAATTGGTTCTATGTTATTATCTACTATAAAAAATATAATAATTTTTAAATTATGATTGATAATATAATTGTTTAATTGTTCTAATTTATTTTTAACCTGTTGGTGAATAAAACCAGCGATATAATTTTCAGATTTATCATAAGGATATTCAAAATTATCAAATGTTAACAGATGATCATTATGTTTACATAATATTTTTAAACCGGATATTTTTAAATTAGTAACAAAAATTTGTAGATTTTTTGAGTCAAATGGTTCATCAATTAATTTATCAATTGTAGTACGTAATTCTAATACTAAAAAGTAAATACCTGAAAAATTCAAATGTTCTTGAGAATATTCTAAGATTTCAATAAAAGCACCATCATAACTTGTTGAAACAATTATAGAATGGGCTATATTATCATCTTTTGTTACAGCGAATATATCATAAGCAACAATTTCATTAGATGTGAAATAACTAGCGATAAATTCTTCTATAGGATTATTTTTTATAATTGACTGTAAAAATGGTATTAACTCTTCACGTATACTAGAATTACTTGTATCAAGCAAAAAATATATATTAAAATTTTGAAATTTACTAAAAAATTTTTGATAATTTATAGATGAATTACTATCTTTTTCTAGAATCAAATATTCTATTATTTCACTACCAATATAAGCACATAGCAATATGGAATTATACCCAGCAAATACTATTATTTTTTTTTTATAAAAAAAACTTATCTGCCTTGTAACATAATATTTAATTTTATTAATTATGTTTAATATCATTCATTTTAGATTTATTATTTTCTAAGAAAGTAATAGTATCTTAATACAATAATAAACAATTTACAAATAGATTTATTCATCTATTATTATGAATATACTAAATATCTTGACAAAATAGGTGTTTTTATGATATTTTTTTGCAAACATCACTTAAGACTTTTTATCAGTTCAATAGTAATTTGAATGTAAAAATTTTAAAGTGCGTATAGATATCTATATTTTAACTTGTTCTTAAAGTTTAATGCAGAGCCTTGAGTGACTGCAATTATATAATTTTTAAATTTAAATAGTTTTTGGTACAAAAAAGTGAAGACTTATTCAGCAAAACAATCTGAAATAAAAAAAAAATGGCTTGTGATTGATGCTAAGGGAATTGTCCTTGGTAGACTTGCAAGCGGAATAGCGCTAATCCTTAGAGGGAAGCATAAACCTACATTCACACCTCATATGGATTGTGGTGATAATATTATTGTTATAAATGCAGCGCAAATTAGGCTGACAGGTAATAAAATGGATAGGAAGGATGGTAAAATCTATTATAGACACACAGGTTTTCCTGGTGGAATTAAGGATACAACAGCTGGTAAAATATTAGCTGGTCGTTTTCCTGAACGTGTCGTAGAATTTGCTGTAAAACGTATGATCACACGTAATACGCTTGGTAGAAAACAAATGTCAAATTTATATATATATTCAGATGAACATCACCCTCATCAAGGGCAAATGCCTGAAATTTATGACTTTGGAAGCAAGAATATTAAGAATAAAAAATAATAATTGTCATGACAAAATTAAAAATAGATACAAATTCTATAGATTTAGATTCTAATCTAAAAAAGAAAAGCGATTTTCGTATGGATCCTAAGCATAAAAAATATGCTACTGGTAAAAGAAAAACTTCTATAGCTAGAGTATGGATTAATGCTGGTACTGGAAGAATGATTGTAAACCAAATGGATATTTTCAATTATTTTAAATCTGAATCATCTGTAAATTCAGTGATGCATATATTTAATATCATTGAAAGTCAGGGAAGATATGATGTAGTATCTACTGTAAAAGGTGGTGGCTTTTCTGGTCAAGTTGGAGCTCTATTACATGGTATAGCTAAAGCATTAAATCAATTTACACCAGAATTACATAAAAAATTGCGTGAAGCTGGCTTGCTTACAAGAGATTCAAGAGTTGTAGAGCGTAAAAAATATGGTAGACATAAAGCTAGAAAAAGCACTCAATTTTCTAAACGTTAATTTTGATATTATTCTAATTAGATCTATATTAGATCTTGTGGCGGGGTAGCTCAGCTGGTTAGAGCAACGGAATCATAATCCGTGTGTCGGGGGTTCAAATCCCTCTCCCGCTACCAAAATATCATAATATATCATATTTTTTATAAAATTATAATTTTTTTATATATCATTGATTTAAAACAAGTTATTATTAATAATAATTAAATGATTTATATTATTATTAAATATCATGAGCAACATAATAAAAGCTTTATACGAAGCTATATTCCGAACTATAGAACAGGATGGTATTGAGCATGCTGGTTATATGTCATTCATGATTTTATTTTCATTATTTCCATTTATAATATTTTTTCTTGCATTAACTAGTTTCATAGGTGCATCGGAACTCGGCGGACGTTTTATTATTATTTTTTTTGAAAATATGCCATATGATACAACAATATCAATTAAAGCTAGAATAGATGAATTATTAAAAACTCCTCCTCAGAGACTCATGACATTAGCTATTTTTGGAAGTATTTGGACGGCGTCATCTTTTGTTGAATGCGTAAGAACTATTCTAAATAAAATATATCAAATTACATCTCCTCCTAATTATATAATACGTAGATTATTAAGTATTTTTCAATTTTTATTAATTTCAATATTTATTATTGTTGCTATGTTTATATTGGTCTTTATACCAATTATTTTCTTAAAAATTCCTAATTTATTAACTATAGTTGAAAACTATAAAAATATTTTTGATCAAATACGGTATTTTTTAATTTTTGCATCTTTATTCTTTGTATCATCATTTTTATATTATATGATACCAAATATGAGATTAAATTTTAAAAATATAGTTCCTGGCTCTTGTTTAACTGCAATTTCTTGGATGTTAAGTGGTTATTTATTATCCAAATATATCAAATATTATAATCAACTTGATATAGTATATGGTTCACTTGGAGGTATTATTGTTACATTGATATTTTTTTATATTATCAATATGTTATTCATATATGGAGCAGAATTTAATTATTTATATAAATTATATAGTTCAGAAAATGAGAATCAAATTAGAGATGTTACATAAAATAATAGTAATATTAGTAATAATATGTACATCGAATATCTATGCTGAAATTATTACTACTTCTTCTATATCATATGATGAGGAAATATATAAGAAAATTAATAATAATAGTTTTGTGTTCATTGATTTTGATAATGTTATAATTACACCAAGATCACAATTATTTAGAAAAAATAATAATCCAGATTCTGAGTTTTTAAGTGAATTATACGGAGTTGCAGCTCAAAAACATAGTATGAATAATAATATAGCAACATTACTTGCAAATAGAGAGATTATGTTAGTAGAAAAGGATTGGCCAAAATTTATACAAAATATGGAAAATAATGGAGCTTTAGTTTTTGGAATAAGTAATAAAAATTCAGCTACTGATTTAATTCATGATTTTGAGATATTTACATATATAAATTTAAAAAAATTAAATATAAATTTTTCTGACAATTTTAAAAATAATCAATCATTTTTACTGGATAATAATGACACTATTTCACCAATATTTTATTTAGGTATAATATTTACAAAATATAATATAGGACAAACTTTAATTAAATTTATGAAATTCACAAATATAGTACCTGAAAATATTTTTGTATTTTCTAATAATAAAAATGAGCTGATAAATATTGAAAGATCATTGAATATTTTAGATGTTAATTATTATGGTATTTATTACAGAGGAATATGGAATATAGAATCTAATCCAAACAGAAAAATTACTACAATTCAAAAAAATGAGTTACAAGAAAATAATAGATGGATTGAAGATGAAGAGATTGAAAAAATGATTAATAATGATAATGATTACAAATAATATGAATAAATTTATTTTAGCTATAAAAGATTTAATAATTGCATCCGGTCTTATAGCATTAGAAATACGTAAAAATGATTTACAAATAGATTATAAGTCTGATAAATCTCCAGTTACGAATGCAGATAAAGCTATCAGTGAATTTATTTATTCAAACCTAACATTACTTGATAATAATATCCCGATAATATGCGAAGAGAGAGATTATCGCTCCATTACAACTGATAAAATATGGCTAATTGATCCGATTGATGGTACAAAAAGTTATATTAAGGGTGAAGATACATATACAGTAAATATTGCCTTAATAGAAAACCATATACCTATTTTAGGGTTTATATATCAACCATCTTCCAAAAAACTTTATTATTCTGATAAAAATGGAAAATTACATATAGAGCAAGATGCTATTGCTATAGAACCAACTATTTTTACAAATCCTCAATCTTATAAAGCAGTAATTAGTTCAAATAATTCAAATAGTCAAACAAATGACTTTCTTAAAACACATAATGTATCAGATATTTTGCCAATAGCTAGCTCTATTAAATTTTGTTTAATCGCTGAAGGAAAGGCCGATTTATATCCTAAATTTGGAGACACAATGGAATGGGATGTAGCAGCAGGTCACGCTATTGTAAAAGCAGCTGGAGGTTTTATAAAAAATATTCACGGAATAGAATTAACTTATTGTTCAAATGATCAGTTTTTAAATCCACATTTTATAGCATATGGTAAGAATGTAATTTCAATAATTAATGGTTGATTATAGTTCTAAACTAGAAGATTCGTTTGATTGATCAATTTTTTTAATTTCATCATTTTGAACAGTTGAATCAATTTTCACATCATCTTCATCTGAAGTTAAAAATTTCTTTTTAAGAGATATTGTTTCTTTTTTAACTTGTGTCTTATCATTTTTAACTGGTGATTCTAGTTTATTTTGAGGTTTATTATTAATAGCAACTTTTTTGACAATATTCGCTTGTAGTGATTGTTTTTTTACTAATGATTTGGTCTCTGCTAATTCTTTTTCTAACTTTGCTATTTTTTCTTCATTTTTTTTATTTTCATCAGATATTTTTTTTTTATCTTTAGTTTGAGATGGAGTTGTCTCTCCATCTTTATTTAACATCTTAATATAAATTCGTTTATTACGTAAAACAGGATTAATATGTCCTTCTTCTAAATCAACATCACTATCTTCATCTAAATCATCATTTTTAATATTTTGTTTTGCAATAGTAATATATTTTTGATTATATAATGGCTGTCTTTTAGAATTTTGAAAATTCTTATTATCAAAAATTTTATTATTAGAGGAAGTTTTTAAATCATCACGACCATTATTACATGAAGATATAATAAATAATAAAGATATTAAACAAATTTTTTTTATTAACATAAATTATTCCAAATATATTTATACAATAGTTCCAACATTAATATTAAAACCACGCAAAAAATCATGCGAATTCAGTATTTTTTTTCCAGCTTGTTGTAGCTTTGTTATAATTATAGTTCCAGATTTACATGCTATTTCTATAGTATCTTTAGCTGAAATAACATAACCATACGGAAAATAATGCTCAATTTCAGTATAATAAGCTTCAATAATTTTAATATTAACATTATTATACTCAAAATATGTACCAGGCCATGGATTCATACCTCTAATTTTACAATCTATTTTATATGCATCTTGAGTCCAATCAATTTTTCCATCTTGTTTTTTTAACTTACTGGCAATAGTAACACCTATATTAGTTTGTGCTGTACGAGGAAGTGTGTCTATATTATTCAAAGTTTTGATTAGTAAGTTTGCTCCAATATTAGCACATTTATCATGTAGTTCTTGTAATTTCATATTTTTTTCTAAGAGAAATTTTTCTTCTAAAATAATATCACCAGTATCACATCCTTCGTCCATCTGCATTATAATTACTGATGTTGAAATATCACCTTCTATTATAGTCCTCTGTAAAGGAGCTGCTCCTCTATGTCTTGGTAGTGTTGAAGGATGAACATTTAAACAACCATATTTTTTAGAATTTAAAATATTTGATGTTATTATAAAACCATAAGCTACAACAACTATAATATCAGCTTCTATATTATTAATCAAATTGAAAGCTTCTTCTGTTTTAATTGATGATGGAGTATATGTTGTTATATTATTTTTGATAGCAATTTCATGAACAGGAGAATATTGTAATTTCATTCCCCTATTTTTAGGTTTTGGCCTTTGTGTAAATATTGCAACTACTTCATGATTAGAATCAGCAATTAATAATTCTAATGATGGACATGCAAATGAAGGAGTACCCATGAATATTATTTTCATTTTATTTTCTTTTAAGTTTAGCTAATTTTCTTAAAGCTACGTCTTTTTTTATAGGTGTTAAATAATCTAAAATCAATTTTCCATTTAAATGATCATATTCATGTTGAATGACTCTTGCTAACCAACCTTCTGCAGATAATTTTTGCATATTATTATTATAATCAACATATTGTAATTTAATTCTAACACTTCTTGCAACAGGAACTTTTTGCTCAGGTAATGATAGGCATCCTTCATCGGCCACAAGCATTTCCTCTGAACTTTCTAATATTACAGGATTTGCTATACATAATGGATAAAGATTTTTATATTCAGGAAGATTATTTTCGCTTTGTAAATCTATAACCATGATATTTTGCATAACTCCAACCTGAACAGCTGCAAGTCCAACACCTCCGCCATGATACATAGTTTCGAGCATATCATCCATTATCTTTCTAGTATCATCAGTAACATTATCTACATGTTTTGATTTTTGTTTTAAACGTGGATCTGGTTCTGTAACTAAGTTTAATATCGCCATATTTTATAAAATAATGTTAAATTATATATTTACATATCAAAATTATCAATAAATTGCAATCAATATTTTTATTCGGACTGAAGAATATTTAAAAATCAAGATCAGCATAACATTTAGGGGGAGTAAAACCTGCAATATGATCATGCAATAAGGATCTAAAACTTGGGCGTGATTTTATGATACTATACCAATCGCGAACATATGGCCATTTATCCCAATTAATTTCTCCAAAATAATCAAGCACAGAAATATGCGCCGCACATGCAATATCTGCAACAGAAATATCACTATTACTTAAAAATTCTCTAGTTTTTAATAATTCTGATAATATACGAAAATGATAAGACAAATTATTTCTTGCAATTCTTAAAAAATTAGTATCTGGGCCAATATTTTTGGCAAGTGAATTTATAATTTTCTGATCTATAACAATTTTTGTAACTTCTCTATATAATTTTTCATTTATCCAACTCAGTAGTCTTCTAATTTCACATTTAATATCTGTTTCAATATCTATAAAACCTAGAAAATCATATTTTTCATTAAAATATTCAATAATAGGATATATTCCGCATATTTTAAGACCGAAAGATTCTTCTAATACTGGAAGAGTACCAGCTGGATTGATAGTCAAAAATTCAGAATTTCTTTGCCAATAATCTTCTTTTATCATCGAGAATTGTGCATTTACTTCTTTTAAAATTACTCGCACCTGTCTAGACAAAGGACATATGGGGTAGTGATATAATTTTTTCATTAAACTTCCAAATATATAGTAATGGTGGTCTATAAGCTGGATTCTGTATAGATTAATCTATCGCAGTTATTTATCTAGAATAAATATTACTATTTATTTCAAGCGATCTACCCGCTCTACAAACTAATTAGAGATAATTAGGAACATTACATGTTCTTGCAGAGCCTATTTGATCTTGCTCCTGATGGGGTTTACAAAGTCACAATATTGTTACCAAATTGCCGGTGAGCTCTTACCTCACCATTTCACCCTTACCAACATTATTGGCGGTATATTTTCTGTTGCACTTTCCCTAAAGATATAAATCCAATTAGATTTATATCCTTGCTGGCAATTAACCAGCATCATATCTCTATGGAGTCCAGACTTTCCTCGAGAAATTTCTCGCAACTGCGCGACCACCATATAAATGATTATCCTTAACTATAATACTTAAGTCAAGTAATAAAATATTTAAATATTATATGTTATTTTGGATAGTCACTTATTTCACTTAGTAGTTTTTACATTTTTGCTCTTTTTAGTTTTTACAATAGTTTCGTTTGAACTATCATTTAATGGTTCATTTGGAAAGTCATTATGTTCTTCACTATGTAAATCACGATTCGACAAAAGATTTTTAATTTGTTGACCTGACAATGTTTCATGTTCAATTAAAGCATTAGCCAATATATGTAGTTGATCAAGATGAGTAGTTAATATATTTTTTGCATGATTATATCCTTCATCTACAATACGTCTAATTTCTCTATCAATCAGTTCCACAGTAGTTTGAGAGTTATTATCTGTTACATTTCTTCCTTGTGAATACATATCATCGCTTGGAGCGCCATGAAATACTGGGCCAACTAGTTCACTAAGACCCCATTCAGTAACCATAGCCCTTGCTAATCTCGTTGCCATTTTTATATCAGATGATGCACCAGAAGTAACTTTTTTATGACCAAAAATAATTTCTTCCGCTACTCTACCAGCCATCGCAACAGCAATATCGGCTTCCATTTTTTCTTTAGTAAGAGATAATCTATCTGACTCAGGAAGTCTCATAACCATACCCAAAGCTCTTCCTCTTGGAATTATAGTAGCTTTATGTATTGGGTCAGATGCTGGACAATGAAGTCCAACAAGTGCATGACCGCCTTCATGATAAGCTGTTAATTTTTTCTCAGCTTCAGACATTGCAAGAGATCTACGTTCGATCCCCATCATAACCTTATCTTTAGCATTCTCTAAATCATTCATGTCTACTTCTTTCTTACCAACTCTTGCTGCAAGCAATGCTGCTTCATTGACAAGATTTGCAATTTCAGCTCCAGAAAAACCAGGTGTACCTCTTGCAATTATTCTTGATTTTATATTTTTTACATGTTTGATTTTAGATAAATGAACTTGCAATATTTGATCTCTACCTTCAACATCAGGAGCTGGAACCATAATTTGACGATCAAATCTACCGGGTCTTAATAGAGCAGGGTCTAATACATCAGGACGATTAGTTGCTGCAATTATAATTACACCAGCATTAGCTTCAAAACCATCCATTTCAACAAGCATTTGATTTAATGTTTGTTCACGCTCATCATTACCACCACCAATACCTACACCTCTGTGGCGTCCTACAGCATCAATTTCATCAATAAATATAATGCATGGAGCATTACGTTTACCTTGTTCAAACATGTCTCTGACTCTACTTGCGCCAACTCCTACAAACATTTCAACAAAATCAGAACCAGATATGCTAAAAAATGGAACATTTGCTTCGCCTGCAATTGCTTTTGCTAACAATGTTTTACCAGTACCAGGGGAACCTATTAATAAACAACCTTTTGGAATTCTTGCACCTAGCTTCTGAAATTTACTTGGATCTCTTAAAAAGTCAACAATTTCTGTTAATTCACCTTTTGCTTCATCAATGCCCGCAACATCTTTAAATGTTACTTTTTGTCCTTTTTCTGACAAAAGTTTAGCTTTGGATTTACCAAATCCCATTGCTTTTCCACCTTGCATTTGACGCATAAAAAATAAATATACACCAACAAGCAATAACATTGGAAACCAAGAAACAAATATACTAAGTATGGAGTTCATCTTTGTTTCTGGAGGAACTATATCAACATGAACATTATTATTATTCAAACGATTTACTAAATCTGGATAATATTCCACACCATATGTTGAAAATTTACTTCCATCATTTAATGTTCCTTCGATATTTCTTCCTTGAATCTTAACATTGCTAACATTTTTTTCATCAATTTTATTTAGAAATTCTGAAAATGGTAGATTATTACTAGATCCACTACCACTTGTTACAAGATTAAAAATAATCATTATTGCAACAAAAGCAGATATCCATATTAAAATATTTTTAACTTGGTTGTTCATTTTTATAGACCTTAAGAAAATATGCAAATTTAACTAAAACATGTCTTATTATAAGAAATATGGGGAATATTCACAAGTTTTTCAAGTCTTTATTATCAATAAATATAAAATATATTTTTAGCTAGATATTTTTACACATAAATTCTCATAATATCAATTATTTCATATACTTAAATCAAATTTTCTTTATAAATATATTTAGATATAATATATGTTAAATTCTATAAAATCTAATTATGAAATTTATAAATATTCCCGGGTTAATTGATTATAATGAAATAATAACAATATTAGATAATCATGTTGATAGATTAATAAAAAAAGAAACTAATGAAATAATATATTTAACTGAGCATCATGATGTATATACAGCTGGATATAATGCAAAAAATAGTGAATTGCTCACAAATAATTTCAATATTCCTGTTATATATACTAATCGTGGGGGTAAATTTACATATCATGGCCCTGGTCAAAGAATAATCTACCCAATAATTGATTTATCCATTAGAATAAATGATATAAGATTATATGTTAGAATGTTAGAAGAATGGATTATTAATAGTTTAAATTATTTAGGAATAGATGCAAAAATATTAGATGGTAAAGTTGGTATTTGGGTTATACATAATAAAGAATTTAAGAAAATTGCCTCAATCGGCTTAAGAGTAAAGAAATCAATAGTATATCATGGTGTAGCTGTTAATATTTCTACTGATCTTAAAAAATTTTCTGGTATAATTCCATGTGGTCTAGACAATATTCAATTTACATCATTAAAAGAATTAACTATTGATATTTCTATGTCATTATTTGATAATATACTTAAATCTCAATTTTATAGAGTCTTTGGTAAATGAAACGTTTTTTTACTATTATAACAATCTTTTTAACCGCATGGTTTATTGGTTTTGCAACATATATTTACGTATCATATTCCTATAAATATAATAATTTTACATCTAATGTTATAGTGGTATTTTATGGCGATAGAAATAGAATTGAAACAGGAATTAGTTTAATAAAAGCAAATTATGCACCATTATTATTTGTTGCTGGTGTGCCTTCAAAAGATCAATTATATAATTTGTTAAAAGAATATCAAGTTCCTATTGATCAAGTAATATATGGTTTAGATGCAGATAATCTAACTAATAATGCTATTGAAGCTGTGAATTTTATATTATCAAGAAATATCACATCTATAAGATTAGTAACTTCAGAATATGATATGATTTTAGCTATGAACGAACTACATTCAATATTACCAGAGAGATATGGTGTATCTATTATACCTCATTCTATTGTTTCAAAAAAAATTCCATTATTAAAATTTTTTAAAACATATAATATATATTTAAAATTTCAAATAACAGAATTATTTAAAGCAATATTTATTTAAAGAATAGTTTTAAAAAATTGTGTAATCTCATCTAATTTTTTGCTATATATCCCTCCAGATTGAGCAATTTGTGCATTACCACCGCCACCACTTCCATCTAAAAATAATGATAATTCTTTAGCAATATTTCCAGCTATATATTTATGAGTAATATTTTTACTTACACCTATTATTATAGATAATTTGCAATTATTATTGTTAATATAAGCCAAAATTAAATTATTTTTTATATTAGTTATATTTACAACTGATTCTTTAAGAATTTTTATATCAATATTATCATATAATTTATATATAAATTTTGCCTCACCAATTATTTCTGCATTATTTATTTCTTCATCACTTAAAATAAAAGACTTAGTAGTAATATCAAATAATTGTTTTTCTAATAATTTATTATTATTAACTAAATTTAAAATTTTAGGTTCTAGTTCTAACTTGCTTGATTTTAATATTTCACATAAAGAATTAATGAGTTTCTCATTATTTTTGGCATAATTTATAGCGAATTCACCGCAAACAGCTTCTATTCTACGTATTCCTGCTCCAATTGCAGTTTCACTCACGATTTTAAATAGACCAATATCACCAGTATATTTTACATGTGTACCACCACATAATTCCATAGAATAATTTCTGTGATTTGTATATACTGGCCCCATAGATATTACACGCACTTCATGATCATATTTTTCTCCAAATAATGCCATGGAACCGCAAACTATTGCTTCTTCGATATTCATAATTTCTGTTGTAACTTTACTATTGTCTCTGATTAAAATATTTACTTTATTTTCTATAATTTCTAGTTCTTCTGTTGTTAAAGCTAATGGATGACTAATGTCGAATCTTAAACGATCATGACATACTAAAGACCCTTTTTGAGTTACATGTTTTCCTATAATTTCATGAAGTACTGCATGAAGAAGATGTGTTGCTGAATGATGTATTCTTAAATTATTACGATAATTTATATTAATTTTCAAATGAGCGCTATCATTTATTTTGATTGAACCAGATTTTAAGATACATTTATGAGCTATTATGGATCCGAGATATTTAATAGTATCTATCACTTCTATGATACAATGAGATGATTCTATAAAACCAATATCACCAATTTGTCCACCAGACTCACCATAAAAAACTGTTTGATTACTAATAAGTAGGAATTCCTCCCCTATATTATTAATCTCATTTATTTTTTGATTTTTTTGTAATAAAACAATTATATTTGCTTCAATTTCATTTAAGCTATATCCCAAAAATTCTGTATTGCCAAATTCAGATTTAATATCAAACCAGATATTATCTGTCTTTGATTCATTTGAACCAAGCCATGATTTTTTCGCTAATTCTTTCTGTGCTTGCATTCTGCGATCAAAACCACTTAAATCTACATTAATATTTTTCTGTTTTAATATATCTTGCGTTAAATCAAGAGGAAAACCATATGTGTCATATAGTTTAAAAGCAACATCCCCACTAATTATAGATGCACCAGCTAAATTTGTAACTTCATCATCAAGTATTTTAAGACCACGTTCTAATGTTGCATTAAATTGTATTTCTTCTTGTTTTAAAATCATTGAAATAAAATCTTTTGCTCTTTCAAGTTCTGGATACGAATCTCCCATTAACTCAATTAATTTAGGTAATAATTTATATAATATTGGCTCATGTGCACCAAGTTGGTTTGCGTGTCTTACTGCTCTTCTAATAATACGGCGTAAGACATAACCTCTACCTTCATTAGACGGCATAATACCATCAGCAATTAAAAAACTACAAGACCTTATATGGTCTGCTATCACTCTATATGAAAATTTCGTATCGCCTTTTGGTTTTTTTGTAACAAAATGTTCTATATTTTCTATCAATTCTTTAAATAAATCTATATCATAATTATCATGGACATTTTGCAATATTGCTGCTATACGCTCTAATCCCATACCAGTATCTATAGATTTTTTAGGCAATGCAATACGAGTATTATCATCCACCTGCTCAAATTGCATAAATACCATATTCCAAATTTCAATAAATCTATCACCATCTTGATCTATACTACCTGGTAAACCACCTTTTATATGATCACCATGATCATAAAATATTTCAGAACAAGGTCCACAAGGACCACGATCTCCCATAGACCAGAAATTATCATTTGTATTTATTCTAATTATTTTTTCATCAGAAAAGCCAGAAATTTTTTTCCAATATTTATAAGCTTCTTGATCGTCGTGATATATTGTTGCATATAATTTATCTTTAGATAGGCCAAATTCTTTCGTTAATAAATTAAAAGCATAATATATTGCTTCTTCTTTAAAATAATCGCCAAATGAAAAATTACCTAACATTTCAAAAAATGTATGATGCCTTGCAGTATAGCCAACATTTTCCAAATCATTATGTTTACCACCAGCTCTTAAAGATTTTTGAGAACTTGTTGCTCTTGTATAATTAGCTGTTTCAAGTCCTGTAAAAATATTTTTAAATTGCACCATACCAGAATTTACAAACATAAGACTAGGATCATTATGTGGGACGAGTGAACTTGATGTCACATGAACATGATCGTAATTTTTAAAATAATTTATAAATTTATTTCTGATTTCTTTAACTGTAATTTTCTTCATTTTAATTTTTATTTTATGATTGAGATCATTCTAACTAACATTAATTTTATAGATTTTGAATTTCATTTAAATTTAACACTGTAATTTGAGATATTAGTTAAATAGCAATATTATTATTTTTTATATTCATACTTAGCCTAAAATCTTGATATAGTAATAAGCAGTGCCTTATCGCTATCTTCAAGTAATTCCTTAATCAACAACGAACATATCTCTATTAAACAGTAGATTTCTTAACTCATCTCTAACAACTCGCATTTTTAACATTTTCATTTCTTTCTTAAGCTATGTTAATTTTATAAATTATATGAATAATTATATATTATCACAAACTAATCAATCTAACTAGTATGCAAGTTCATATAAAGAAAAATTTTCTCATGAGAATTGGTTAACATATAAAATATTAACTAATAATCATTCAATTTAATTGCCATATAAACGATCCCCAGCATCACCAAGTCCAGGGACTATATAAGCATTATTATTTAATTTTTCATCTAAAGAAGCTGTCATTATATTAATAGATGGATATTTAGAATGAAAAGATCTTACGCCTTCAGGGGTTGCAAGTAATGATACTATAATAATCCTATTTTGTCTCACTCCAGCATCAATTAATTTTTTAGTTGCATAAATTAATGAACTACCTGTTGCAAGCATAGGATCAAGTATTATAAATAATTGTTTATGTATTGTTGGTAATTTTATTAAATATTCTACAGGTTGTTTAGTGATATGATCTCTATATAAACCAATATATCCAACTGATGAATCCGGTAATATATGTAACATAGCATCAAGCATACCAAAACCTGCCCTCATAATAGGAACTAAAACAATTTTTTCATTTAACGTCTTTGATATTGTTTTACAGATTGGAGTTTTCACTAATTTATCAGTTATATTTAAATTTTTTGTAATTTCATATGCCATAAGATATGTAATTCTATCAAGAGCTGCTCTAAAATTCTTAGAATCAGTAGTTTTATCTCTCATTATTGTTAAATTATGTTGAATTACAGGATGATTTAATATGGTTAAATTTAAAAATTTATGTTCATTAGTAGAATAAGCATAGGTAGGTATGATCAATAATAAACATATTGAAATATGTGATATAAAATTCATAAATTCATTGAAATTAATTGTTATTTTTAATTAATAATATAAGCTTAATAAAGCTATTAGTCTAGAATAAATGTAAAATTTTAACAATTTATTGTATTAATTATACATAATTTTATAGTATAGTTTCATGCAAATTATTGAACTAGTTGTTAAACTTCATGAATTGTTATATAAACTATAAAATTTACTATATAAAATATTTCAAATATATGAATTCATATAGAATCTTTAGTTTTAAAACATTTTTGATAATGTTTATAATATTAATTATTAGTGCATTATATGGATTATTTAATGGTCATTTTAATAAGCAATTAACTTCAATTATAGAATATTATTTAAAGCAAAAAGAAATTAAAGCTAAATTGATAAATTTAAATCTTAAGAATAATAATTTATCAATTAACTCTATTACTTTAAAGTTTAATGATAATTTTATTATATCAATAGATGATGTTGACATTAAATTTGATTTTAATTTACAAAATAACATATTTAAAAAATTACCTATATTAATTATTATTAATAATGCTAAAGCGACAGTTCAGATAGAAGAAAATAAAGAAATAGTAAAATTTAATATAAATGGTCAAACCAAACTTGATTTTATTCAAAATAAAATTACTGCAAAACTACATTGTTTAGACAAGATAAATAATAAATTTTTATTATCATATAATGGTGATATTTATAATAATATCAAAAAATCAGTTCATGTAGATGCTACTATAAAAGATGCATCATTAAAATTTATAGCAACTCAACAAAAAAATATTATTAATGCAAAATTAATTACAGATAATCTAGCAATTTCTATATATAAAGAATTAGAAATGTTCTTACCAAAAAATGAAATATTTAATTTTCTTGATAAATCTACAAAGAATGGAATAATTACGGGTTCCATCACTACAAATCTTGACCTTGATACAATCAATAAAACAGCAATAACAACAGAAATGTTATATGGTGATTTTAAAGTAGAAAATCTACAATTTATATATAATAAAGATTATCCAATAATTGCAAATATTGATAGTGATATTGAAATACGTGGCGGGATAAGTAAATTTAAAATTAATAAAGCTAATGCTGGTAAAAGTAAACTTACTCAAGGATATGCTATTTTAGATTATCAAGATATGAATAATATTAATTTAAGTTTAGATGCTAATATAACAGGTCCAATCTCTGACTATTTAAATTATATAGAAAATGATATATCTCAAAATTTAAAAAAAAATCAAATAGATTTAAAAAAAATTACAGGAAATGCAGAAACAAAAATATCACTTACTATTCCATTAAAAAAAGAAATTCCAAATATATTTAATATATCATCATCAATGTCTAATGTCTCTATTAAAATATTCGATAATAAAATAATTGTAAAAAATGGAAATTTGAAAGGCAAACTAACAAACGATAATATTATTATTACTGGTAATGCTATTATTAATAATAATAATGCAAAGATAAATTTTACTCATAATATAAAAGATAATTCTAAATTAGATTATTTTAATATTTTAACTCTAGATGTTAACCTTGCTATTAAAGATGAAATGTTTAATATTTTAAATCTTGACGGTTTAACAAAAATATTATTTCAATATAAAACTTTAAAAAATGGTAACAATATAATTAACATGGCTGCTAATTTATATAATTTAGAATTTTATATTGATAAAATATCAATTTTTAAACCTAAAAATAAAATTGCTACTTTAAACGTGGAATATATATTAAATAATAATTCTAATAATCAAATTTCAATTAATTTGCAAGGTGAAGATAATTTGAAAATAATAGGTAATGCAGTCATTAATGGTAATAAATATATAATGGATTTTAATAAAATAACAAGTCAAAATACTGATATTTTAGCGAAAATAACATTAAGTGATGATACATTAATAGCAGATATTAATGGAACAGTTCTTGATTTATCAAAACTTAATATGATGGAATTATTAAAGAAAGAATCTGATTCTATGTCAACTGATATAAAAATTGACATAGGTAGAATAAAATTAAAACATGATATTTCTTTAAATAATGTAAAATTTAATATGTTTTGTACAAAATCTAGATGTCTTTCTTCAAATCTTAATGCTCAAATAGGTGGTAAAAAACTAGAAGCTAGTTTAATCTCTGAAACAGATTTAGAAAAATGGCAGATTTATTGTGCAGATGTTGGATCATTATTTAAATCATTAGATTTATATCAAAATATGAAATCTGGTGAATTAAATGCAACTATTAACACAAAAAGATATGATGTAAAAAGAGGGGAGATAATACCAATTTTAGATGGTAATTTTTTAATTAAACGTTTTACTGCTGTTAAAACTCCTTTTCTTACAAGACTTGTAGGGTTTATATCATTTCCAGGTATATTAAATTTTATTACAAATAATCAAGATATTTCATTCTCTGAAATGGAGGGTAAATTTAGTTATATCAAAGATGTTTTGTTAATATCAAATGCTGAAGCAACTGGCATAGCATTTGACTGTACGATGAATGGTAATATTGATACTAAAAACAGAACATATGATATTAAAGGAAATGTTATACCTTCAGTATTTTTAATAAGTAAAATTGTTACTAAAATACCAATAATAGGATATATATTGTCCAAAGTTTTTCCTTATTCTGTTAGTTCTAAATATTAAATTTTAATCATTTCCATTTTTGCATTATTGTTATAAGGAATATAATGATTTAATAATTTTATTAAAATATATAACATAGAATAATTATATGAAAATAGAAAACACAGAGAATTTTATAATAAATATTGAAAATAATAATGAAAATATACCAGAGTCAACATTAAGTTTTAAACTTTCCTCAAGTAGAGATGCTATAAAGTTACTAGAGTTTCAAAACATACAAAATTATTTGAATCTCGATAAAGAATCTACAGTAACATTTATTAATACAGCTATAATATTAAGAGATAAAAATAAAGCTAATATTGAATCGAATATCTCAAAACAATATAAAGATATTCCATTGCAAGATATTACTTATGTAGGTAAAAATATAAATAAAGATTTTTTTTATAAAGTGTTAATTAACTATATAAATAATAAAAATAGTTATATTCAAGTGTATTTCAATAGATTATATGATAATAATAATCAAAAACTAAAAACTTTGGAATTATTAGGTTATCAGAATAACAAAATATTTGAATTAAATGATACAGATTTAAAGAATCTAGAAACTAAATTAAAAAATTTAGTAGAAAAAAGAGAAATACTTAATAGATACAAAAAAAATTTTAAAGATTCTATAACAATTTTAAAAGAAGATTTAGATTTAGAAAAATTTCTTATAGTTGCTTATAATTTATCATGTAAAGATAAAAATAAGTTTGCTACAAATGAAGTAGACTTAGTTGATATTGATGTTTTAAATGAAATGATTAAAAATTGGGGTCTACTACAATTCCAATCTCAAACAATCTTAAATTCGTTAAAAAAACTAGAAAATTTAAAAAAAGAATATGAAGAAATTAGTCAAATAAAATGTGATATAGTAAAATTATATAATGACACTAAGAAACATGATGATATAGATATTTTGACTGAATCTGAAATATTAAATGTAACACGATTAAAAACTGTAAATAATAATATAGAAAAATTAATATTAAATATTTTAGAAAATCAATTAAAACAATTACAAGAAAAATATAAACAAATACATGAAGAAGATTTAAATATATTGACAATGTATACTGAAACAGGAGATGAAATATTAATTAATCTGAATCAATCTTTCAAGAAAAATCAGTTAAAAGCAATAAATTATACTATCCAACAAAAAATAATAGACAATGGAGGAAAATCAGTAAGTCAAACAAAGGAAAAACAATCAATAAGTAGTGACGATAATGAAAAAAAGATATTAAAGTATTTTGATACAAAGATACAATTTGAACCAAAAGACAAAGAAACAAAAGAACAAATTACTGAAATTGGACTTTCATGTTATGATTATATGAAAAATGAATATACATCACAACAACAAATGATTAAAAGTAGCTCAAAAACTAAAGCTAGAAATAAAGCACTAGATTATTATGCAGAAAAATATACAATTGCACCAAAGCCTGAATCCAGAGGAATTTGATATTCCTATTTCTAAAATATTTAACATCATTGTTCTTAATATTTTAATATAATGCGCTGCAAATTATTAATATAAATTTAATTTATATTAATAATTGAATATGAAATAAAATTAATTTAATGTACATAATTTTTAATATTATTGAATAATATATATTTATTTTACATATGGATTGTGATTTTTTTCATAATAAAATCTTATAGGTACACCTGGCATAATAAAATTTTCACGCAAATTATTGACTAAATATTTTGTATAATTATCAGTAATTTTCTCTGGATTATTTGCAAATAATTTAAATGTTGGAGGTCTTGACTTTATTTGAGTAATATATTTCACACGCACTCTTTTGCCACCTTTTTGTAATGGCAATGGATGATCTTCAGTAACAACAGCAAGCCAAGCATTTAACTTGCTTGTAGAGATTCTTTTATTCCATATTTCATAAATTTTTATAGTTTCATCTAAAACTTGTTTAATATTTTGTTTATGAAGTGCTGAAATATATAATATAGGAACCCCTTTAATTTGTGATAAATTTGTTTCTACATTATATTCCAATTCTTTCTTAAAATTTTCTTTATCTTTAACTAAATCCCATTTATTAATCACTAAAATAATAGCCCTCCCTTCACGTACCACATGAGACGCAATATTTAAATCTTGTTGCTCTAGTGGAGCTGTTGCATCAATCATCAATATAACAACATTTGCATATTGAATAGTTGATATCGTATCTGAAGTTGATAATTTCTCTAATGATTTGGTAACAAGAGATTTACGTCTAAGACCAGCTGTATCTATTAACTTCATTTTAGAACCATTATGATGAAAATCAATTTCTATAGATTCTCGCGTAATCCCAGCTTCTGGACCTGTTAGCAATCTTTCCTCATTTAGAATTGCATTAATGAAAGTAGATTTACCAGCATTAGGTCTACCAGCTATAACTATTTGGACATGATTTACTTTACCACCATCATCTATATGATATTCTTCATCTTCTTCAAAATAAGGTGCAATTGACTCATAAATATCCATAATACCAATGCCATGTTCAGCTGAAATAGCAATCATATTTTTAAATCCAAGTTTATAATAATCCTTAGAAAAGCTAAAATTTCCTTCGCATTTATTTACCACTAATATTACTGGTTTTTCTTGTTTACGTAATAAATCCGCAAATATTTTATCTTCTGTAGTTACAGATGTTTTACCATCAACAATGAAAAATAATATGTCAGATTCCTCAATTGCTTTTAATGTTTGTTGCATCATACGATATTCTAACTTATCAGTTTTAGCATTCTCAAGACCAGGAGTATCAACAATTGTAAATTCTAATCCACCAATTTGTGCATTTGCATATTTCAAATCACGAGTCACTCCAGCTAAATCATGGACAATAGCTTTTATATTTACACTCATGCGATTAAATAATGTCGACTTTCCAACATTAGGTCGACCAATTAAACTTATTATCTTGCTCATTATATATTAATCTAGTAAAATCAAAGATTATATACTAGCATTGAAATGATCAAAATAAAATAGAAACAATATGAAAACACATAGTAACAATAATAATTATTTATATTACGGAGTTGAAACATTAAAAGCTGGTTTTAAATCAATGAATTTTATGCTTCAAGCTTCGCAAGATGTATTATCATCCTACAGTAATATGAACGACACTCCTTATTTGAGGATAGTTAATGCAATGTTAACCATGGGAATTCGTTTAACAAAAGAATATAAAAAACCGCGATTTAATATCAAGGAATGTGAAGTTGATGGTAAAATAATTGATATACAAGAAAAAATAATATTATCTAAAACATTTTGTATTCTTAAAAGATTTAAGAAATTGGAATATAAAAAACCAATGCCTAAATTATTAATTGTAGCTCCAATGGCTGGTCATCATCCAACATTACTACGTAATACTGTAGAGGAAATGTTACCATATTGTGATGTCTATATCACAGATTGGATAAGCGCAAATAAGGTACCAGCAAGTGAAGGAAATTTTAATGTTGATAATTTTATAGATTATTTAATTGAATTTATGCAACATCTTGGTCCTGATCTACATGTTATGGCAGTTTGTCAACCTACAGTGCCTGTGCTTGCAGCAACCAGTATTATGGCGAAAAATAACGATCCTCATGTTCCATCTTCCCTTATATTAATGGGCGGTCCTATTGATGCGAGAAAACGACCTACAAAAGTTGACATGTTCGCAAAGAATAAAAGTGTAGAATGGTTTGAACAAATGGTTACTATGACTGTTCCACCGAGTTATAAAGGTCATGGAAGAGAAGTATATCCAGGTTTTTTACAACTTGCAGGCTTTATGAGCATGGATATGGGACGTCATATTAATTCACATATAGATTTATTCTTTAGTTTGGCAAATGGAGATAAAACTAATGCTGAACGTATAAGTAAATTTTATGATGAATATTTATCAATTATGGATTTACCAGCGGAATTTTATCTTCAAACAATCGAAGAAGTATTTAAAGATTTTGCTCTTGCAAAAGGCAAATTTGTTTCAAGAGATAGAGAAGTCCATCTAGAAGATATAACAAAAACTGCAATATTAGCTGTTGAAGGTGAAAAAGATGATATAGCGGCAGTAGGTCAAACTAAAGCAGTTTTAAATCTTTGTAAAAATGTTCCTGATAATATGAAACAATATCATTTGGAACCCAATGTTGGACATTATGGTGTTTTTAGTGGCTCTAAATTTAAGAAATTTATTGTTCCAGAAATTTGTAATTTTATATATTCTCAAGATAAAAACTTTAAGGATAATTGTAATAATAAAGATCATAAACATGATACCAATTGCCACATTCCATTAAATATCCCAGTAATAACTGATATTGATATAAAACAAGGTAAGAATATTCCTGATGTACCAGTATTTTCATCTGGAAATAATATTATTAATAAACCAATATAACAAATCACTATAATTAATCAGCATAAGTTAAATTTCACCTTATGCTGGTAAAATTAAAAATCTTAACTTAACCTTTCCATAGAAAGATGAGATCTCATTAATTCTCCTTGATTCGTTTGAGCTGCCAATAGAGATAATTCCCCACATAGAACTGTTGCTGCAACAATAAGGCTAAGTCTCTTAGAATCAAATCCAATATTATTATTTAAACAACCAAGTAACTCTAAATTCTTTTTGACGAAAGCAATATTTGCGCTATTACTAACTGTTCCTACTATAATATTAGGTAATGTAACTGAAAAATATAGATCTTTATTTCTAACTTCTGTATGAACAAATCCTTGAGATCCTTCGATAATATTTGCTGCATCTTGTCCTGTTGCTAAATATAAGGCCAACAACATGTTTGCAAAATGTGCATTAGAGCTTCTAACACTACCTGATATTATAGAACCAATTAAATTTTTTTTTATATTTAAATTCACTATTTTTTCAGGACTTGTCTTTAAATATTTATTACAAATATCTTCTGGAATTAAAATATCAGCAACTACATATTTCCCTCTACCTAAAATACCATTAACAGCTGAAACTTTCTTGTCTGTGCAAAAATTTCCACTAATAGAAACATATTTTAACAAAGGATATGATATTAATATATATTCAAGCAGTGTGTCACAAGCTTTTGTTACCATATTATGACCAGCTGCATCAGCTGTCGTCATTTCAAATCTGATAAATAATAAATTAGCTACTACTTGGATGTGAAAATCTCTTAATTTAGCAAATCTACTTGTACTAGCCACTATATTTTCAAACGCATTACGATGTGATTCTAATTCATTTATTATTTTTAAAACATACTCAATAGATTCACCTTCTACTAATATTGAGCGTGTCATTTTATCATCTATTAAAATAGATTTAATTCCATCTGTCAATCTAGAAATTTTTGCTCCTCTAGCAACAGATGGCCATAATGGAGTTTCAAATGTTGCAAGCGGAATATATATTTCCTCATTAATAAGAGGACCAATTATTTTAACTGGCCCTACAATATTCATAGGTATAATAGCTTCATTCGAATATAATTTAGAAAATAAATCAGTCATAATTAGATAATTTACATTTTGGTAATATGAGACACACCAATAATTTCAAAAGCTTCATATAAAATACGTTGTATTGATTTTACAAGAGCAAGTCTTGCGAGAGTAAGATGAAGATTATTTTCTACAATAAATCTATAATTATTATTTTCTTGACCTAAATTCCATAAACTATGAAATTTTGCTGATAAGTTTATCACATAAAATGCTAGTCTATGAGGTTCAGAATATTTAGCAGCAGATTCTAAAACACGTGGCCATGAAGCTAATATTTTCATTAGATCAATTTCTTCTTCCATGGATAATAAAGAAAGATCATACTCAAAATTTAAAAAATATTTATAATCATCTTTTAATATATCTTCTGCCTTTGATAAAATAGATATTGTTCTAACAAATGCATATTGTACATAAAATACTATATTTTCTTTTGACTGTTCGGTTACTTTTTCTAAATCAAAATCTAATATTGCATCATTTTTACGTGTAAGCATCATAAATCTTACAATATCTTTACCAAGTAGATCAGTCACTTGTTTTACAGTAGTAAAACTTCCCTGACGTTTAGACATTTTAATTGGCTCACCATTTTCTACAAAATTAACTAATTGGCAAATTTTAACATCAATAGTAACGTCGCTACTCAATGCTTTTACTACAGCTTCGATACGTTTGATATATCCACTATGATCAGCTCCAAGTATATAAATTAAATGATCAAAATTTCTATCAATTTTATTTTTAGCATAGGCAAGATCAGATGCAAGATAAGTCCAACTATCATCAGATTTTTTTATTGCTCTATCCTGATTATCACCAAATTTACTAGATCTGAATAATGTTTGAGGTCTCATTTCCCAATTTTCGACCAGTTTAC
The DNA here is from genome assembly GCA_020726135.1 of Rickettsia conorii. Lineage (GTDB taxonomy): Bacteria > Pseudomonadota > Alphaproteobacteria > Rickettsiales > Rickettsiaceae > DYTE01. The sequence goes on along the minus strand of DYTE01000003.1, from coordinate 9,479 downwards.
CTTTTGGAGCATCAAGATCTCCTTTATAAATCAATTCCATATTTGTTAAAATTTGTACTACTTCATCAATAGATCCATTATCATGCAAATCCTGTTCATATGTAAATATATCATGTTCAATTCCAAGCTCTTTCAAATCATCCTTGATTAGCACAATCATTGCATCTACAGCAAATTTTTTGATTATTTCATATGTTTTTTTATCATCTATATCAAGAAGTTTATCTTCATATTGCTTTACTAAATTTTTACCAACATCTATTAAATATTCTCCTGGATAAAGCCCTTCTGGAATCATAGCAATTTCTCCAGTTAATGCTTCTTTATAACGCAAAAATACAGTATCAGCTAATGCTTTAATTTGAGATCCTGCATTATTAACATAATATTCTTTTGTTACATTATAACCAGTTTTAATAAGTAACTTAGCTAAAGCATCACCATAAACAGCTCCACGTGCATGACCAATATGCATAGGACCAGTAGGATTAGCTGAAACATATTCAATATTAACTTTCTGTTGATTTCCAATATTTACATCAAAAAATTTTTTTTCATTATGCAAAATTTCACTTATAGAATTATGCCATATTTCAGGTTTAAGTATAAAATTAATAAAACCATGGCCAGCAACTTCGATAGTAGCTATATAAGGCAATTGAGATAATTGTTCTTTAAAATTAAGAGCAACTTCTTTTGGATTTCTTTTTTCTCGTGAAGCAATTATCATTGCAATGTTAGTTGAAACATCACCATTCAAAGTATCTTTTGGTATTTCTATATTTACCAGTTCTAAAATCGTAGGATCAACATTTAGTTGGGTGGCTATTTCTATTATGTCTTGTTTTAATCTATTAAAAATATTCATATAATTACAAATTAGTTATGTTCGTTGAACAATTATTTTGATATTCAGATATAGCAAATCTGTCAGTCATACATGCAATGTAATCTGAAATAATTGAAGCTTTGTCATCATTAATATGAATTAAATTTTTCCATGCAAAAGGCAATAAATCAATATTATTCATATATAGTTTAAAAAGCTCTGTTATAATATGTTGAGCTCTAAGAACTTTCGATGTAATTTTATAATGTTTATATACTTTATTAAACAATAATTTTTTAATTTTTTTTATTAGTGCATTTGTTTCATTGCTAAAATCAATAATTTGATAATTTAAATTACGTATATCTTCAGATGTTTTAATATTTTCTTTTTTTAAATTAATTGAAGAATTTTCAATCAAATCATAAATCAAATATTTCATAAATCTACGAACTACTTCATAAATCAAAGATGTATTTTTAATATTCTTATGTTTATTTTTAATTTCTTCAATATATTTTGCTAAAATATCAATTTCTACAATATCTTCTATATCTATTAATTTCGCTGATATACTATCTTCAATATCATGTGAAATATAACTAATATCATCAGCTAAAGATGCTAGTTGGGATTCAGCTGAAGAATAACGAGTTAAATCCAAATCATGTATTTTATTATAAGATTCAATATAATTATCTAAATTAGAAATAATAGGGCCATTATGTTTCACTATCCCTTCTAGAACTTCCCATGTTAAGTTTAAACCCTTAAAAGAAGCATATTTATTTTCTAATTTCGTTAATATTTTAATTGCATGAGCATTGTGAGAAAAACCACCATAATTAAACATAGCAAGATTTAAAGCTTCTTCACCTACATGACCAAATGGCGTATGACCAAGATCATGTGCTAAGGATATAGCTTCTGATAAATCAGAGGATAATCCTAAATAATTAGCAATCGACCTTGCAATTCCTGCCACTTCAATTGAATGAGTCAATCTATTGCGAAAATGGTCACCTTCATGATTAATAAATACTTGTGTTTTATATTGAAGTCTACGAAAAGCATTTGAATGAATTATTCTATCTTTATCACGTTCAAATTTATTTCTATAATCATCATCTGTTTCGATATATAATCTACCTTTTGAGAAATTAGGATCAGATGCAAATGAAATAGTCATGATTAAAGCTCATAGGAATAATAAATATTATGATAATTTAAAGAAAATTATAACATAAATTAAATTTTGATACAATTTATTTTTCAACATTGCATTCTTAATAATATATGGGTATAATTAGTTAAAAGCGCCCGTAGCTCAATTGGATAGAGCGCATGACTACGGATCATGAGGTTAGGGGTTCAAGTCCTCTCGGGCGCGCCATTAATAATCTTTGACACATTATTCATTTGAATCACCTATAATATTTAACCAATATTTTTCAAATATATTAGAATTTATTTGATATAAGTCATCTTTTAATAATGAAATTGATATTTATCTAATCGTGATAAAATTTTAATATTTCATGCAGCAACTATTCACTCAACAAAAACCGGGAAAATTAATATGAATAATATTGAAAATGATTTTTACATTAAACCGCTTTTAGAATTTTTATATTCAAAAGATTCAATAATAGATATTGAGTTAATTAAAAAAGCTGCATATTTTGCAAAAAAATATCATGGCATTCAGAAAAGAAAGTCTGGAGAACCTTATTATTCACATCCTGTAGAAGTTGCTATCTTATTAGCTGAAAATTGTTTTGCTTATATGCAAAATTATTTTACAACAGAAACAATAGCTGCTGCATTATTGCATGACACGATTGAGGATACAGAACTAACTTTAGAAAATCTAAAGTTAGAATTTGGTGAAATTATTGCCACATATGTTGAGGATTTAACAAGAATCAAAACTTGCGGTAAAAAAATTACCGCAGGTGAATCTATAGAGAAATTATTCATAGAAGGGAAAACCAGTTCTATAATAATTAAAATGTTCGATCGTATACATAATTTACAAACCATAAATGCCAAATCCGAGAAGAGTATAAAAAAAACTGTCGACGAAACTTTAAAGGATTTTATTCCAATATTAATTACTTTAGAGACACCAGAATTATTACATAAATTAACAGAATTATGTTATAAATCTTTAAATGTTAATATTATTGATTTTACATATAAAAATATTATAAATATCAAAGATAATTCCCAGCCTCTTTCTCTAACTTTGAAAAATGAAAAATTCCCCAAGTAAATCCAATGGTAGTTGGAATAATAACAAATAAAATTCCATATTGATTAAAATGTTTTACTAAATAAACTAGTCCAAATGATGTCACAACATACATTAAAGCCCTCGCAAGTGCATATAACCAACTAACATATGTAAATCTTTTAAATACAGGAAAATGTTTAATAAAAATTGGTGTTGCAGGAAATAAGCAAGGTTTAAAGAAAATAAAAAATGTCTGTATAAGCATTAATTCAAAAGGACTAGATGCATTAGATAATAAATATGGCAACACAGGAAGAAAGAAAATACATATAAATAATCTAAATTTTATTATTGTTAATGGATAAATTTTAAAACATAAATAATTTTGCACAGCCGATTCTAATAATGCTATCATGGATATGATAAAATTATGATGTATTATTTGAGTAGAATTATAAAAAAAATTGTCTTTTAATATAGTTGAACAATGTAAATATGTGAAACAAAATGTTACAGGCGCAATAGATTGAATAAAAAAATATGATAAAGTTGTTTTAAATGAAACTTTTTGGTTTGCAACAATATTTGAGTCTAATGTTTTCTCATCAATATTTAAACTTGTCTTTTCTCCTATATCTTTAAAAATCTTTTTTAATTGACGCTTAGCATCTGCAAATTCAGGTGTTTCTCGCAATGTTGTTCTTGCAACCATACCAACTACAGCTATAACAGAACCAATTCCAAAAGCAATGCGCCAACTAAATCCAAAAGATGTCACCAATGTTGCAACACCTAATGCTGCTGCTGCTCCGAAAGAACCAAATGTCATTATATAGGTCACAGCAGGATATTGTATTGGTGGTTTTGTAATTTCTGTAATATATATTTCTGCCCCTATCATTTCACCCATAGACGATATACCTTGAACTATTCTACATATTGTAACTAATATTGCGGCTGTTATACCTATATCTTTATATGTTGGTAGATAAGCCATAACAAGGCATGACATAGACATCATTGCTGTTGTTATGATCACAGTTGATTTACGCCCATAATTATCACCAATATAACCGAAAATTAATGCACCAAATGGCCTAAACACAAATGTTGCAGAAAATGCAAAAGCGGATATTAATGATGTAGTAAAAGGATCAACCTTAGGAAAAAATAATTCATTTAGAAGAACAGCCATATGAACATATAGCATTAGGTCGAAATATTCTAAAAATGTGCCAATAGACAATAATCCCACAGCATGTTTCTGTTCTTTTGTTAATGATGTTTGAGGATTATGCGCCATTTGAATTGCCATTACGTATCTCCAATAAATTTAATTGTGAATATCTAAACACAAAATAAAAATAAAAGCAAGAGGAAAATATAGAAGCAAAATTTTTATAAAAAAATATATTAAACTTTCTCATAAAATTACAAAAACTCATGTATAGCTTTACGAAAAATATAAAGATGTATCATAATATGAACAAATTAAGATTAATTGAAACTTAACATTCAAAGTCAAAATCTCTATCATCTTTTATATATAATCTAATTTTTGACATTAATCTTTGAAAATATGTTAAATTATGATATGTCATTAACATTGAGCCAAGTATTTCTCCAATTTTAACTAGATGATGTAAATATGCTTTTGAATAATTCACGCAAGCATTGCAAGGACAATCTTCTTCTAATGGATTATTGTCTTCTGCATATTTACTATTACGTATATTAACAGTACCATAAGATGTGAAAGCTTGGCCATTTCGACCTGAACGTGTTGGAATTACGCAATCAAACATATCAACGCCTCTTGCAACAGCGCCAATAATATCTAATGGTTTGCCAACTCCCATTAAATAGCGTGGTTTATTAATAGGTAATAATGAAGGCGTATATTCAAGGACATCAAACATAATAGATTGACCTTCGCCAACCGCAAGTCCACCAATTGCATATCCTTCAAAATCCATATCTATTAATGTTTTTGCTGAAATATTACGTAATTCTTCATATATTCCACCTTGAACTATTCCAAATTGACCATATCCCTCTCTTTTGATAAAACTATTTCGAGATCTTTCAGCCCATCTGTTTGTTAGTTCCATAGATGATTTTGCTACTTCAAAACTAGCTGGATATGGTGTACATTCATCAAACGCCATAGTAATAGTTGCATCTAATAAATATTGTATTTCAGTTGAGCGTTCTGGACTCAACATATGAGAACTACCATCAATATGAGATCTGAACATTACACCTTTTTCTGATATTTTTCGTAAATTAGCAAGAGACATAACTTGAAAACCACCTGAATCAGTTAATATTGGTTTATTCCAATTCATAAATTCATGGAGGCCTCCAAGCTTTGCTATACGTTCAGCCGATGGTCGCAGCATGAGATGATATGTATTACATAATAATATATCAGCACCAGTTTTGCTCACATCTTCTGGAAACATAGCTTTAACTGTTCCACATGTACCAACTGGCATAAAAGCAGGAGTTTCAATCTCACCATGTTTTGTAGTTATTTTACCAAATCTTGCTTTTTTATGTTGTTTCAATAATGAGAAAGAAAATCCTGACACAATTTCAATATTTTTATATTAATTATTTCTATGTGATTAGATATATATTATTTTTATATTATTGCCAATTAATATATAGAATAAAATAAATATTGAATCTAATTCATCAGCATTCATACTCACACTTTATAAAATAACCAAGTATTGGACATAGTGTAATATAAATATCATAATCAATTATTGCATTTTCTGGATAGTAATTATCCGTCTGCACTTTTTTAACAAAACTTATAATTTCATATATAGAATATTGTGTTAATATTTCCAAAAAACAATCCTGAAATAATGGATCTTGAAGTAATTTTTTATTTTTTTTAAATGCTCGTAGCTTATTAATATATTCAGATTGATAGTTGGGAATTTCTATATTAAGTTGATCTAAATATTCCTTTGTTTCAAATAGAAATTTTATATGTAATATAGCATTTTCATTTAATAGAGCTTCTTTTGTTGACACACCTAATAAACCGAATTCATTTGTTTGCTCTAATTGTTTATCTAGGGCGTTTGTATGATTATTAATTTCGTTTGTTAATATTGCTAATAAATCTTTCATGTTATTATTTTAATTATATTAATAATTATATATTCAGAATTATTTGAAATTATTCATCTAATCCTAATATATTCATTATTACAGATGTTACATGAAGTTGATTATATTGAATTTCCGTGCCACATTGATCATCATATGGATCATTTATTTTAGATATATTAATCATGTTATCAATATAAATATTTTCAGTTGTATTATTACATTGATAATATTCAAAGATAATATTAATAATATAACTAAATTTATCAATATTATTATTATATAATTCTATAAGATCATTTTTAAAAAGTTCAATAGCATTTTTTAATAATAATATTTTTTCATCAATATCTTGATGTTCATATATATCTAATTTTTTTAATGATAATTTATCGCTAGTTAATATATTTACTATTAATTCGATATTTTGTTTCTGATTATCTTTCATTCTATATTTTAATTATGTTAAAAATATATATTTTAATTAGCTTTAATAGTAATGTAAACTAGCTAACTATAATAGTTTTTAAATTTTTAATTATTTTTAAGCAATATTCTTGTAACAAAAAATGTATTTAATTCGATTTAATAAGCTTTAAAGCCATATCAAAATAAATATAAAAAATATTAAAATTAATTTACAAATTTTTTAGATTAATTTATTATTCATAAATAATATTTCAGTAAAATTATTGTTGTTTTTAAAATTTTTCTACAAATTTATAAATTTTTTATATATAATGTTTGTTAGTTATAGATAGTTACTTATAAGGAGATTAAGTCAGATGAGATTAGAACCTAGCGAAATGGTTGATATATTAAGAGAGAAAATTAATAAAATTACATTTGGTGATACTCTTGAAGTTGGAAAAGTTTTTCGTGTACAAGATGGTGTGGCAACTATATGCGGTATAGATAATGTTAAAGCTGGAGAAATTGTTGAATTTGATGCAGGTGTTAAAGGGTTAGCTTTAAATCTTGAAGAAGAATCTGTTGGCGTTGTTATTATGAGCGACGAATGGAAGGTTAAACAAGGTGATATGGTTAAAAGAACTGGCAAAATGTTACAAGTGCCTGTAGGCCATTCTATGCTTGGCAGAGTAGTTGATGGATTTGGATTACCAATAGATGGAAAAGGTCCAATTACTAGTAGTGAGATGCATAATATTGAAATCAAAGCTCCTGGAATTACTGCAAGACAAAGTGTTAGTGAGCCTATGCAAACAGGCATAAAAGCTATTGATGCATTAATACCAATTGGTAGAGGACAGCGAGAATTAATTATTGGTGATCGTCAAACAGGCAAAACAGCAATTGCAATTGACACTATTATCAACCAGAAAAAAGCCCATTTGGAGAATGATGAAAAAAATAAAATTTATTGTATATATGTAGCAATAGGTCAAAAAAGATCAACTGTTGCATCAGTGGTTAAAAAATTGGAAGATGCTGGTGCTATGGAATATACAACTATTGTTGCAGCAACTGCTTCAGACTCAGCACCGTTACAATTTATTGCACCTTATACTGGTTGTACTATTGGTGAATATTTTCGTGATAATGGCAAACATGCATTAATTATTTATGATGATTTAAGTAAACAAGCTGTAGCTTATCGTCAAATTTCATTATTATTAAGAAGACCTCCTGGACGTGAAGCATATCCTGGTGATGTATTTTATCTACATTCTCGTTTATTGGAGCGTGCAGCAAAAATGGCTGATCATTTAGGTGGAGGTTCATTAACTGCTCTTCCTATAATTGAAACTCAAGCTGGTGATGTTTCTGCTTATATTCCAACCAATGTTATTTCGATAACTGACGGTCAAATATTTTTAGAAAATGAATTATTTTATAAAGGTATAAGACCAGCGGTAAATATTGGTATATCTGTAAGTAGAGTGGGATCAGCTGCTCAAACTAAAGCAATGAAACAAGTTTCAGGGTCAGTCAAATTAGAATTAGCTCAATTTAGAGAATTGGCTGCATTTTCTCAATTTGGTTCTGATCTTGATATATCAACAAAAAAATTGATTGATCGTGGAAATAAAATTACAGAAATATTAAAACAAGATCAATATTCTCCTTTTGCTGTTGAGGAACAAGTTATTAGTTTTTATATAGCTGTTAAAAATTATCTTGAGTTAATTACTGTTGATAAGGTTAAAGACTACGAACATAAATTGTTAGTTAGAATGAAATTTAAACATTCAGACATATTAGAATCAATAAAGAAAGAGGCAAGAATTGTGCCAAACATTGAGGAAAAATTAAAAATTATTTTGAATGATTTTACTCAAGAATTTTTGGCAAGTTAAATATAGGTGATTTATGTCAGGTTTAAAGCAATTGCGGATTAGAGTGAAAACTATCAAATCCACTCAGAAAATTACTAAAGCAATGCAAATGGTTTCTGCATCAAAACTTGCCAAGGTAAAGCATCAAATATCTGACTCTGACGATTATTTGAATGTTTTGAGTAATATAATGACTAAAATATCATCGATATCTAATATCAATTCTATTAGTAGTGATGAGAAAAAATATTTTATTTCAACAAATCCAAATAATATTTATTTATTAATATTATTTACTTCAGAACGAGGTTTATGTGGAGGTTTTAATTTATCTGTTATAAGACAAGCTAAAGCTGATATTGCAAGACTTGAAGCAGAAGGTAAACAGGTTAAATTAATGTTAATTGGAAAAAAGGGATATGATGCTTTAAAGAATCATTATGCGCATTATATTGATAGTTATTTCAATGTACAATCAATCTCTGATACAAGTAATATTTTACTACAAATTAAAGATCATTTAATGAGAATGCTGGCTAACAATGAATTATCATCTTGTAATCTTTATTATAATAAATTTAAAAATGCTATGACGCAAATTTTTGAAACAAAAAAAATTTTTCCAATAGAAAATTTAAATAAAAATGATAAATCAAAAAATAACATTATTGATTATGATATTTATGAGTATGAAGGTAAAAATTTAATAATAAATTTAGTAGAATTATATATTAGTGGACAAATAAATTATGCCATGTTACAAAGTAAAGCCAGTGAAGAAGGTTCTAGAATGACCGCTATGGATAATGCTACATCTAATGCAGGAGATATTATTAATAAATTGACATTAAAACTTAATAGATCAAGACAAGCAATTATTACAAAAGAACTTACAGAAATTATATCTGGTGCTGAAGCAATATAATTAATAAAAACAGGTAACATATGTCACAATATTTAGAACCAACAAATGATATAGCTTTTAAAA
>DYTE01000027.1:8947-9073 GCA_020726135.1 Rickettsia conorii | reverse complement strand
GACCTTGATACATTATATACAGCGGAACGTATAGGTTTAGAAAAAGGTATGGCTAAAGGTATGGAGAGGGGGCTTGCGAAAGGTATCGAGCAAGGTCTTGTGAAAGGTATAGAGCAAGGTCTTGCG
>DYTE01000027.1:0-8847 GCA_020726135.1 Rickettsia conorii | reverse complement strand
AAAGGTATGGAGCAAGGTCTTGAGAAAGGTATGGAGCAAGGTCTTGAGAAAGGTATGGAGCAAGGTCTTGAGAAAGGTAAACTGAATGAAAAAATAGAGATTGCTAAAAATATGATCAAAATTGGTGTTGATATTAATATAATCTCAAATGCTACTCAATTATCTATCGATCAAATTAAAAAATTATAAAATTAATAAAGAAAATGACAGCTAGATCTATAGAAACTAAATGGCAAAAAATTTGGCAAGAAGAACAGGCTTTTAAAGCAGGTCCAATATTTCGTAACCAAAAGAAATATTATGTATTAGAAATGTTACCTTATCCTTCTGGTAAAATCCATGTTGGACATTTGCGTAATTACACTATTGGTGATGTTATCGCTCGTTTTATGAAAGCTCGTGACTATAATGTTTTACATCCAATGGGTTGGGATGCTTTTGGCCTACCAGCAGAAAATGCTGCAATTAATAATAAGTCAGATCCAGCAACTTGGACTTATAATAATATTGCTGCTATGAGAGAACAATTAAAATCTATAGGTCTTTCTTATGATTGGGATTTAGAAATTACGAGTTGCGCTCCTGATTATTATAAACATGAACAAAAATTCTTTATAGAATTATATAATAAAGGACTTGCATATCAAAAAGAATCTATTGTAAATTGGGATCCTGTTGATCAAACAGTTCTGGCTAATGAACAAGTTGTTGATGGTCTTGGTTGGCGTTCAGGTGCTAAAGTTGAGAAGAAATATTTAAAACAATGGTTTTTAAGAATAACGGATTATGCTGAAGAACTATTGTCTGAAATAAAAAATCTTGATGGTTGGCCAGAAAATGTAAGATTAATGCAAGAAAAATGGATTGGTAAATCTATTGGAGCAAATTTCAAATTTAAACTTATAGATTTTAATTTTGACGTAGAAGTATTTTCTACAAAGCCAGAAACAATATTCGGAGCAAGCTTTATAGCTATATCATGTAACCATAAATTAGTTCAGCAAATTGTTAAAACCAATGAAATAACAGAATTTTTATGTAAATATTCAAATTTTACTAATCAAATGCTTGAGAAAAGTGAAAAAGATGGTATTTTGAGTGGTCTATTTGCAGAACATCCTTTCGATAAAGATATTAAAATACCAATATTAATTGCAAATTTTGTCCTTATGGACTATGGAACAGGGGCTTTATTTGGTTGTCCTGCGCATGATGTGCGTGATCATGAATTAGCTCTAAAGATGAATCTTCCTATCATTCAGGTTATCGATTCTCCAAATATACAAATAAATATATATGAGACAGCTTATATTGAAGATGGAATAATGATCAATTCATATTTTCTCAATGGTTTAACTAATAAAGAAGCAAAAGATGAGATAATAAAAAAATTTGAAGAATTAAACATTGGCACTCGTAATATTAATTATCGTTTAAAAGATTGGGGAGTTTCTCGTCAAAGATTCTGGGGATGTCCTATACCTATGATTTATTGTGTATCTTGTGGTACTGTTCCAGTAAATATAGAGGATTTGCCAGTGACATTACCATCTGATGCTAAATTTACAGGATCAGGCAATCCACTTGAATATCATCCTTCATGGAAGAATACAATATGTCCAAAATGCGGTGAAAATGCTATAAGAGAAACTGATACTTTAGATACTTTTTTTGAATCATCATGGTATTTCACTCGTTATTGCGATAACAAATCTGAAAACATGACTAATCGCATCGCGTGTGATTATTGGTTGCCAGTTGATCAATATATTGGTGGCGTTGAACATGCAATTATGCATCTTTTATATGCAAGATTTTTTACTAAAATTATGCAAGAAGAAGGATATATCAATATACGTGAACCATTTAAGAAATTATTGACTCAAGGTATGGTATTGCATGCTACTTATAAAGATGAAAATAATAATTTTATATATCCAGATTCAGTAATTTTACAAAATGGTGAATTTATTGATAAAAATAGTTTACTAAAAATTACTATTGGTAAATTAGAAAAAATGAGTAAATCTAAAAAAAATACTGTTGATTTAGAAAATATTTTGACGCTTTATGGTGCTGATTCTATGAGATTATTTATATTATCAGATAGTCCGCCAGAAAAAGATTTAGAATGGTCATCTAATGGTATTGAAGGATGTAAACGTTTTATCGCTAAACTTGTTTTAATGAGAGAAAATATAGAGAAATATTCAGCAAAAAACTACATAAAAAAAGTAGATAATGATATAGAACAATTTACACATCATACTATAAAATATGTCACAGATGATATATTAAGTTTTAGATTAAATAAAGCAATTGCAAGACTTAGAGAATTATTTAATAAATTATCTGCTAATATTGAAACATCTGAAATCTCGTGTGAACAAGCAGTTAAAATATATTCCATCCTTATACAATTATTAAATTATTTCATACCTCATATCACAGAAGAAATATGGGAAAATTTAGGAAATAAAACAAGATTATATAAAACAAATGCTTTAGAATATAATGAAACTTTACTACATAATACTACATGTATTATTGCTGTTCAAATTAATGGTAAATTAAAAGGCACAATCGATATGTTGATAGATTCACATGAGGATCAAATAAAAGAACTTGCTTTAAATTTACCAAATGTTAAACATTATATAGAGAATAAAGAAATAAGAAAAACTATCATTGTTCCTAATAAGATAATTAATATAGTAGTATAATCATGAATAATTATCTAATATTTGCTAGAAAATATAGACCAAAAAACTTTACAGAACTTAAAGGACAAGAAGTTCTCGTGAAAATTTTAACATATGCAATTATTAATAATCGATTAGCTCAAAGTTATTTATTAACAGGAATTAGAGGTGTTGGTAAAACTACTTCTGCTAGAATTATTGCAAAAACAATTAATTGCACTAATAGTGAGAAAATTAATAATAATATTAAACCATGTGAAGCTTGTGAAAATTGCACTAGTTTTAATAATCAAAATCATCCAGATATTATTGAATATGATGCAGCTAGCAGAACTGGAGTTGATGATGTAAGAAGGATTATTGAATCTTGCGAATACAGACCATTACTTGGAAAATATAAAGTTTTTATTATTGATGAAATTCATATGTTATCTAAAGGGGCTTTTAATGCATTATTGAAAATACTTGAAGAACCACCAAAACATATAATTTTTATATTTGCAACTACGGAAGCAAATAAAATTCCTGCTACTGTTATATCTAGATGTCAAAGATATGATTTAAGACGCTTAAATTATAATGAAATATATGATTTACTTGTACAAATTGTAAATCTTGAATCTATTCCTTATGAACCAGATGCATTAAAAATAATAGCACATAAATCAGAAGGTTCAGCAAGAGATGCAATTTCAATGTTAGATCAAACTGCATCATCTTCATTAACAAAAATCACAAAAGATTCTGTAAATAAAATGCTATGTTTGATAGATATTTCTGCTACAATAGAATTTGTCAACTTAATAGCTAATAATAAAGCAGAAGAATCAGTTATTTATGTTAATAATCTATATAATAATTCAATCAATTTAGAATTATTTATAATATCGGTATCTGATTTCATAGCTTATTTAAATAAATGTAAAATTATTGAATCATATAAGAATGATATTTATATAAACTTTGATAATGAAATAAAAATATTATTAGAGAAAATAGATATTACAGAATTGTCGTTATTATGGCAATTATTTAGTAAATCTATAGTAGAGATAAAAAATTCTCATAATCAATTAATTGAAGTTGAAATGTTGATTATAAAATCAATTTATATGAGATTAATTGATTTTTCAAATGATGAAAAGCAAATTAAACAACATGAAATTATTGAGTATAAATTTACTGATTTCTTAACATATTTATATAAATCTCGAGAAATGGATCTATATTATTTATTATTAAATAATGCGGGAATTAAAAAATTTTGTGATAATCAAATGGAAATTGTTGCATCTAATTTTCAAAATAATATAATAAGTGAATTACAAGACTTGTTATATAAATGGAGTAATATAAAATGGAATGTTACTTTTATAAAAGCATCTCCAGATATTACTCTAAAAGATCAATTATTAAATAAATTACAAAAATCTAGAGAATGGAAAATATTGCAAGAACATTTTCCAGAATCTGAAATTTCAGATATTTTATTAAAGACTAATTAATATAGGTAGAAAATTATGGTGGATTTTAACAATTTCCTGCAACAAGCACAAATGATGCAGAAAAAAATTCAAGATACACAAAATGAGGTAAAAAATAAAGAATATATAGGAAAATCCGGTGGTTCTCTTGTACTCATAACAATCAATGGGCAATTTGAAATGAAAAAAGTTCAAATTGATGATTCTATGATGCAATTATCTGAGAAGGGGGTGCTTGAAGATTTAATTGTAACAGCCTTTAATGATGCTAAAAATCATGCTGAGAAAGAGTCTAAGAACTCTTTTGCCAGTAATTTCGGTGATATTCAACTACCAGATGGATTTAAATTACCATTTTAAAGAAGAATTTTAAAAAATTATTTACATTATGTAGTTAAAAGAATTAAATTATTAATTTAAATTTATAGGTATAATTATGGGCACTTATTTAGCAATAGGAATAGTACAAGATATTAAAATACGTAAACATACTGACATACAATTAGCTAATATTATTGACTCATTGAAAAAAGAATTAAATCTTGATTGTTATGATTTAAGTGAAGATGAGAAAACATATATTTGGAAAATTAAGCCAAAAATGCTAGAAGGAAATTTTTTAGAATTTTTAGATTTACAACTTAAGATGCTAAATATTAAATCTAGAGAAAAGACAATCACACATCTTAAAAATCTTAATAATCTTGATGAAATTTTGCAATATATTAAAGATGATTCAGATTATACTATTAGGTTAGATGATAATTTTATAGAATATATAAAAGTAATTAAAAATAATAATTTTGATACTACTATCAATGTGGATTATAATTTAATAATATATTCTACTGAAGGTAAAGTCGAGACAGAAGGATTAAATTCCAGTCTGAGATATTTTGAGCAAAATATTCATCTACAGAATGATAAATATCCAATAGCTGATTGTGTTAAAATATTGATCACTGCTTAATCATTGTTGTGTCATAGGTTATTCCTTGTTGTTGGAATAATCTATGAACTATTCACAATTAATTGATTATGAGTTTTTAACCGGCTATGCTCGCATTATGTAGTTTTTGTGATTTACGTTCTTCATTAAGAGCAGCCACCATAGAAATTTTTTCTTCTGAATTATTATTTATAGAAATCTCTATTTGTCCTGGTAAAATTTTAACAGATTTTATTTCTTTTTTAACGGTTGCATCTAATTTAACAGTTGGAATATGTCTATGTTGCATTACTCTTTGGGTAGCAATTTTTTGTTTAGTTGATATATCTTGGGCTTTAGATTCTAATTCTATTTCATGTTTTAATGTTACTAATTGTTCATCTGATCTTTTTTGACATATTCCAGCTTCTTCTATTTTTTGACCTAGTTCTTGATTAACTTGATATAATTCGGCTCCATTGGCGCATTTTTCTATAGCTTTATTAGATAGATCCTTGATATGCGTAGCTGTAGATTCTCCTGTAACTCTTTTAACAGCAAAATCAGTTGTATATCCAGCTGCAACGCCGAGTACTATCGGTACAAAACCAATACCTGTAGCTGCTACAGCAACAACTGGACCAATTACAGTGGCTGCATTCATAGCAACACCAGTTGTTTTCTCAAGAACTTTATTGACTCCTTCGCCAATTGCAGCTCCAGCTATTATACCTACAGGACTAGCTGTAATAGTTGCAGCAGCGATTCCACCAACAACAGATCCTACTCCTAATTTTTTTATATATTTAGATCCAAAAAAAGCACATGTGCCACAAAGAATTGTAGAGATTCCAGCACTTACTAAATAAGATGTACCAATCACAATAGAAATTGGACCTGTAATTGCAAGACCTGCAACAACTCCAATAGCAATTGCAAAATATTTAAAATTATTAGATATAGAGGAAGATATAGTTTGAGCAACTGCTTTTAGTTTATTACCACCAGATGCAAATAATCCAAGGACTTTACCAAATAATTTCTGTCCTTTTGTAAGATTTTTTCCTCTATTTATTTCTTCGCTAAGTTTCTTTTGTTCTTCAATTGTTATAGTTCCTGTTTTTTTATCATGTTCATCATAATTATTTAATTCCCCTACAGCTCCTTCTATAGAAGTTTTTAAAAAAGCGGTATTAGCATTGACTTTTGCTTTATGAATTTTAACTTGATCGAAAATACATTTTCTAAATGTAGAATTTCTTAAATCAGCTTCTTCCAAAATACCGTCTGTAATATCAAGTCCTCTTGCATCAACGCCTTGCAATATAGCACCTCTAAATTCAGCACCCCTAGCTTTAACATCAATAAAACTAGCACCCCTCATATCAACATTATTAGCTATAGCATCATCTAAAATTGTATTGCTGACTTGTGCAAAACGCATTGTGGCATTTTCTAAATTTGCGCCTGTAAAATTAGCATTTTCAGCTTTGATATTATCTAAATTACTATTTAAAAAACTAACTCCTAATGCTTTTGTTCGATTCATTATTGCATTTTCTAAATCAGCTTCATTTAATGTACATAAATTATCTAATTCTGCGTCTGTTAAATTTATATTTTCTCCATTTATATAATCTAGAGTAGTATTTTGCCATTTTGTTTTCTGAGCATCCACATTTTGCATAAATGCAGATTGAAAATCACTTTTAATAATTTCACATTCAGTCATGATGGCATCATTTAATATAGCATGCTGCATTTTTGTTTCTTGAATTTTAGCATGCGCAAAAGAAATATTTTGTAAATCAGCGCCAGTAAAATTTGAATTAGTAATTTGTGCTCTTTCTAAATCGCCATTTCTAATATTAGCATGTTCAAAATTACTATTATTGATTCCTAACCCTACTCCATTTACTCTAGGCATAAAGGCACGTTGACACTTTGCGCCATTAAATATCGCATTAGAAACATCTGAGTTAGCAAAATTTGCATCATATGCTTTTGTGTCATTAAATGAACTATTGCTTAGCAATGCTCCTTCAAATGTTGTGCCACTAATATCAGCTTCATCAAAAACAGCTTCAGTTAAATCAGCGCCAGAAAAATTTGCGCCTGCAAGATTTGCTCCAGTAAAGTCAAGTCTTGCTAAATTTTGTCTATTTAATGAATTATCCAGATTACCTGAAGCTGAAAAATCAGCAACATATCTTACATTTTCTTGCAATTTATCTAGAGATAATTTTGATTTTGCAAAATCATTAATACTAAGATCATTTTTTCCTTCTTCCTTAATTTTTTCTAAATATTTTTCTAAATCATCTCTTGATAATTTTATATATTGAAATTCTTGTTCTCTATTACTACCTCTTACATAGGCTGGATCAAACTTACTATTGTTACTGGAAAATATATTACCAAGACTATTGTTAATAACTCTATCTTGTTGTGGTATTTTTCCTCTTTTTAATGCTTCTAATTTTTGCAATTCTTCTTTATAGATTCGCATTCCTTCTGATTCTGCTCTAAATTGCCATCCATAAGGTAATTGATTATAAAGCTCATTAACTTTATTTTCCTGTTTTGTAATTAAGACTGGTAAATCTAATTTATGATGTATAGATGATTTTATGTTAGCATAAATTCTTCCTTGTGGTGCTGTTACACTATATTTTATCCCACTTAAATCATCACTTTTTTTATAAATTCCATAATCACGATAAGAATCATGAAATTGACATGTACTTAAATCACATCCTCTCAAATCAAGGTCTCGTAGATTAGATTCCTGAAAAAATGTATTATTTAAATCAGTATCACAAAATATAGCGCCTTTTAAATTACATTTTATGAATTTACTATTATTCAGTATTGTTCCACTAAAATCTGCCTTTTCAAGATTTAATCCATTAAATTCTATATCTGATAAATCTGCTATGATAATATGATTAGAAGCATGTTTATTTTTATATATTAAATAATCATTAAGACTCTTTCCTTGATATTTTTTATCATTATGCAACAAATCCACATATTCTTTTACTTCATCTAACGTTATTTTTACAGTGCTAATCTCAATATTTGTATTTATTTTACTCATGAAAATAATTTCCTTTATAAAAATTTATAAAATAATATTAACATGTTAATTAAAAAATACAAATATAAAATTTAATTTAATTTATTAATATAACTATTAAAATTATTTTAATTAGATTTATATAAGGAAATAATAATTCCAATTAATAGAGCTGATATTATAAAAATAAATGATATATAATTTTGAATTTCTATAAAATGCTCAATAAATATCTTCATACCTATAAAAATTAAAATTATTGATAATGAATATTTCACATATTTAAATTTATCTGTAATATAAGATAGGCAAAAAAATAATGCACGAAGACCCATAATTGCGAATATATTTGAACTATATATAATAAATCTATCATTACTAACAGCCAAAACAGCTGGAATACTATCCAAAGCAAAAGCTGCATCAACAATTTCTACCATCATCAATGCTAGAAACATATTTGTTACAAATATTTTGCCATTTTCTTTAATGAAGAATTTATTAGAATTATTCTTGTCATAAATATTTAAGTATTTATGAATTATTTTATAAAAACTAGAAGTTTCAGGAGAAAATTGATTATGATTCGCATCAAATATTCAGGGCCGTTCTAACTAAGAATTTTATAACCTCAAAACTTTAAATGCAAAATGT
>DYTE01000012.1 GCA_020726135.1 Rickettsia conorii | reverse complement strand
AAATTTTTTTAAAAGCTATATCATTTGTTGGATCAAGAAATTTTGATCTAGGCATATTTTATATCTCCATTTTAATTATTAATTTTTTCTCATCCATTTCTTTAAATACCTCTTCCCATTCACCAGTTGTTGCGCCTTTTGTATATTCAGTAGAACGAGTTTCAAAAAAATTAGCCACCTCAAGTCCATTTAATATTTCATCCATCCATAGAAGAGGATTTTTGTCTACTAAATATATTTCCTTTAATCCAAGTTGCATTAATCTTCTATCAGCAATATATCTAATATATTGTTTCACTTCACGAGCAGTAAGTCCTTCAATACCACCAACTTCAAAAGCAAGATCAATGAAAGCATCTTCAAAATGAACAATAGTAGCACATGCTTCATATAATTTAGAACGTAATTGTTCTGTCCAAACTTCTGGATTTTCTCTAATAAATGTTTTAAACAAATGAATTATGGAATTAGTATGAAGAGTCTCATCTCTAACAGACCAAGTAACAATTTGCCCCATTCCTTTCATTTTATTAAAACGTGGAAAATTTAGTAATATTGCAAAAGATGCAAATAATTGTAACCCTTCTGTAAATGCACCAAATACAGCAAGCGTTAAAGCTATATCTTCCTTTGTATCAACTCCAAAACGTTCCATATAATCATATTTATCTTTCATTTCTTTATATTTCAAAAATGCTTGATATTCTATTTCTGGCATTCCAACAGTTTCAAGAAGTTTAGAATATGCATCAATATGTATTGTTTCCATATTGGAAAATGCTGATAACATCATTCTAATTTCAGTTGGTTTAAATACTTTAGAATAATGAGTCATATAGCAATTATTTACTTCAATATCAGCTTGAGTAAAAAAACGAAATATTTGAGTAAGTAAATGTTTCTCACCTGGAGTTAAATTATATTTCCAGTCTTTTACATCTTCAGATAATGGCACTTCTTCTGGTATCCAATGTATTTTTTGTTGTAAGTGCCATGCTTCGTAAGCCCATTCATAAGCAAATGGTTTATATATAGGTTTTGCATCAAGTAATGACATAATTATTTTCCAAATATTTTATTGACAAGATAGACATTCTTCATATTGAGATAGATTCTCACGATCTTTATTTTGTTTTTCAATATCTCCAAAATCTACAAATTGTACCTCATGTGATATTTTATCAGCCCTTTGCATTGATGTAGATCTACAATAATAAAGACTTTTAACTCCTTTTTTCCACGCTCTAAAATGTATATGATTTAAATATCTTTTACTAACATTTCCTGGCATAAATATATTCAATGACTGAGATTGTGAAATATGAGGAGTTCTATCAGCAGCAAGATCAATTAACCATTTTTGATCAATCTCATAAGCTGTTTTAAATATTAATTTTTCTTGCTCAGATAAAAAATGTAAATGTTGAACAGATCCTTCATGAGTTGTAATCGATGACCATATTTGTTCAGTATTAAAACCTTTATTCTCAAGGAAATGTTCTAAATATTTATTACGAACATTAAACGAACCAGTCAAAGTTTTTTGTGTAAAACTATTTGCAGCAAATGGTTCAATACCAGGCGAAGCATTACCAGCAATAATAGAAATAGAAGCTGTTGGCGCGATTGCCGTTATATTACTATTACGCATAGTCATACCAGCATCTATTGCATCTAAACATGGACCTCTCTCAATACCAAGCTGTATAGATGCTTCTTTACTATGTTTTGCAATATGTTCAAATATTTTATTATTCCATACTTTTGACATAACAGATTCTATTGGAACTAGTTTTGATTGTAGAAATGAATGAAACCCCATAACTCCAAGACCGATACTACGTTCACGCATTGCAGAATATTTGGCTCTTGACATAGTATCTGGGGCATTATCTATAAAATCTTGTAAAACATTATCTAAAAACTTTATAATTGTAGGAAAAAATTCACTATCATTCTCCCATTCTTCAAAATATTCTAAATTAACAGAAGATAAGCAACATACAGCCGTTCTAACATTGCCTAAATGATCTGTTCCTGTTGGTAATGTAATTTCACTACATAAATTAGATGTTGTAACATATAGTCCTAGTTTTTTATGATTCTCAGGTATAAATTTATTAACACTATCTATAAACAACATATAAGGTTCACCAGTTTCAAGTCTGGTAGTTATTAATTTAACCCATAAATCACGTGCTTTAACTGATGACAAAACTTTTTGATCCAGTGGACTGATAAGATCAAAATCAAGATCATTCTCTACAGCATTCATAAATTTATCCGTAACAATAACACCATGATGAATATTTAAAGCTCTACGGTTTATATCTCCTCCTGTTGCACGTCTTAGATCAATGAATTCTTCTATTTCAGGATGATGAATAGGTAGATAAACCGCAGAACTACCACGTCTTAATGATCCTTGAGATATTGCAAGTGTCATTGAGTCTTGAACTTTAATAAATGGAATAATACCAGAAGTTTTACCATTACCAGCAACTGTTTCATTTATGGAACGTACATTTCCCCAATAACTACCAATTCCACCACCATGTGATGCGAGCCATACATTTTCATTCCACAGATCTACAATCCCTTCTAAACTATCCTCTGTATTATTTAAAAAACATGAAATAGGTAAACCACGATGCGTCCCACCATTGCTAAGTATTGGGGTAGCTGGCATAAACCATGTTTTACTCATATAGTCATATAATTTCTGAGCATGAGCATCATCATCAGCATAATAGGAACTAACTCTAGCAAACAAATCCTGAAAAGTTTCATTTTCAAGTAAATATCTATCTTTAAGCGTAGCTTTGCCGAAATTTGTTAGTAAATTATCTCGACGAGAATCTATTTTTATTTCAAATTTACGTTGTTTAATTTTAGACATTTTGTTTTTTTGTTAATTAATTTAAAAAGATACATTGGATTATAATAGTATATTTTTTGCCAAATCATACATTATTACATGAAGATTTTTTTAAAAAAACTTGTTGACATCACGTATAGTTGAAATGTTAAATGTTTTAAATTTCTTCTCAGATTTTTCTATCATTGATTTTAAAATTTTGGATGGTCCTATTTCATATAATTCAGTTACATTTTTTTTTTCTAAATAATTTAATGTTTCTCTCCATCTAACTCGTCCGCAAATTTGTGATATTAAACTATCTCTAATAACTATAGTATCTGATGTTTCATTAGCTGTAAAATTCTGTATTATTGGCACTATAGGCGTATTAATAGATACTTGATTTAAAAGCAATTTCATTTTTTCTTCTGCTGATTTCATAAGATCACAATGAAATGCTCCGCTAACTTTCAATTGAATAGATTTATAACCAATATCTTTCATAATAGCTTGCATCTGTTCTATAACTTGTTTTTCAGCGCTTACAACAATTTGTCCTTCTATATTATCATTTGCTATTGCGCATATACAAGCCTCTCTAAAAACTGTTATCATATCTTCTATTTCACTTAAAGGAGCATCTATAATTGCAAGCATAGAACCATCTATATTAGATGAAGCTTCTTTCATTGCTTTAGCACGTTCATGCAGCAATAGAGTTACATCTTCTAAACTAATTGATTTAACTGCACATAAAGCGCTATATTCTCCAAGTGAATGACCGGCAACATATGAACAAAAATCATTAATTTCTTTTCCAAATTCTGTCTTAATACTATTTAATATTGCCATAGATACAGCCATAATAGCTGGTTGAGCATGCAATGTATCTGTTAATTTGTAATCTGGTCCATTAAAAATAATCTCAGTTAATTTATATTTTAATGTTTCATCTATAGTTTGAAAAGTTTCTTTAGCGGCTTGAAAATTATCATAAAAATCCTTGCCCATGCCAATTATTTGAGAAGCTTGACCTGGAAAAATAAATGCTCTCATCATTTTACTCTTTAGTAGTTTTAGATTGTTTAATTTGATCAAATATAGTTAAAGCTTGAGTAATAAAACTACTAGGGTCAGAAATATTAGAAGGTAAAATCACAGTATTAGTATTTTTAGCTAAATTACTGAAAGCATTGACATATTGCTCAGCAATTTTTAATGATACAGCCTCACTTCCACCTTTCTTGCTAAAAGAATTTGCAACTAATTCTATAGATTTTGCAGTAGCCGCCGCCACTAACTCAATTGCTTCAGATTCACCTTTTGCTCTATTAACTTGATCTATATAAGATGCTTCTGAATTCAAAACAACCATTGCTTTTTCACCTTCAGCATGGTTAATTTGTGCTTGTCTATTACCTTCTGAATCTAAAATTTGAGCTCTTTTTTGACGTTCAGCAGCAACTTGTAACTCCATTGCTTTTAAAATTGAAATAGGTGGCTGTATGTCTTTGATTTCATAACGCATGCATTGAATTCCCCAATTAAGAGCAGCTGTATTAATTGCAGATACTATTGCCACATTTAATATTTCCCTCTCTTCAAATGTTCTATCTAATGGCAATTTACCTATTTCAGAGCGCATAGTTGTTTGTGCAAGTTGTGTTATAGCATAATATGGATTATTGACGCCATATGATGCATTAATTGGATCAATGATTTTTACATATAAAACCCCATCTATGGATAAGGTAACATTATCTTTAGATATTGCAGTTTGAGATGCCACATCTATTGCATCTTCTTTTAAACTATGTTTATATGCAACTCTTTGAACAAAAGGCACAAGAAAATTTAGACCTGGCTGCAGAACTTTATCAAACTTTCCAAGCCATTCTATTACCCATCCTTCTTGTTGGGGCACAACTTTGACTGTCATAAAAGCTAGTAACAATAATATTCCTGCTAATATTCCTAATATAATCATAATAATATCCTTGTAATGTGAATTTATTAGATTATATCGAATATTAAATTTTATGCATAGTTTCTTTTTTTATTATTTTTATAGAAGGATTATTCTAACTAAGAATGAAACAAGGCTGAAATCTAGTGATTAGAAAAACGTATAAGATTGATTTTTAAAAAATAGTTGATTGATTAAATGCATAATTATTAATAGATATACTATCCCAACCAAAGCTGGGAATAGTTGACTATAATTTGAATTTTGTTCCTAAGACTGTAACAAATCCATTTGTTTTTTTCTCAGGTGAAGTTACATCTGTAACATTTTTACCAGTTGCTGAAAAATAACTAACCTCTGCATAAGGCACGAAACCTTTAGAAACAGCATATTCTGTACCTAATGTCACAGCATCAAGTTCATTACTATATTTTGATGATTTGAAATAAGCGATACTTGTTTTGATAGGACCTTGTTTGTAAGCAATAGAACCATTATAAAAATATGTATCTCTACTAACTTTATGAAATTCTGGAGATGTTAAACTATCACCGAGTGAACCATAAGAAACTGCATAAGAAAAATTGCCATATGTAAGATGAGCACCAATATTATAAGCTTTTAAGTCTGATAATGCATATTTTGCTGTTTCGACCTTTGTGTCTGTATTTGTTACTCTTATACCATGTACTGGTTTACCATATTCACCGGTTAGAGATAATTTAATTGCAGCTTTATCTGAAATATCATATTTATATGATATACCTCCAGACACAGCATTGGTTAAATGTCTATTTATAATCCATGTTTTATCGCCAATTTTATAAGAAGACACAGCGGTAGAACCACGTGATTCGCCAGATAATTTATCAATATTATTAATAGAGCTAGAGCCAAAATTACCAGTATCTGGAATATAAGATATACCTATTTGGAAACCTTGAAGTTCTGGTGTGTAGAATGAAATCTTTCTTGATTGTTCTGTTTTATCAGTTGTTCTCGAGAATTTACCCACGAATGAATCTAGATAAAATCCTCCTGCAACGTCAAATTCTGGAGCAATATTGAGATGTTCCATGTCACTATTATTGAGTTTACCATATTTACTCCAACTCGCGCTACCAGCTGCCATAGCATTATATGCACTTATTCTCATTTTAGATCCAGCATCAGCTGGAGAGCCAAGTTCTACTTTACCATAATCAGTTTCCATAAAAACATATGATCCTGTCCAACTGGGGGAAGTTTTTACAAATGTTGTAGGCAATAAAACAATTTTAGCACCTGTAATAACACCATTATCAGAGATACTTTTGATAGTAAAACCAAAACTAGCTTCTGAATAAAAGGCGAACTTATCTTTATTGTCAGAAATATTTTTATCTACTCCTTTGAGATCCTGAGTAGTATAACCAGCCTGAGAAACATATAATACATCAAGATCGAGTTCTGTATTTCCAGAAGTTTTTATGCTTAACGCATGAGTACTTAAAGAAGAAGTAATTAAAGTAATTAGAAGACTGCTATTTCTTAATATTTTTTTTATCCCCATTGTAACCCTCAATAAATAATAACATAGTGAACTTTATATTTTATCAAAATAAATTTACTTCCTAAATTCATTCCAACATAAATAAATACGTTAATTTACGTAAAAATTGCAATAATATAACAAAATAACTGAAATTTATGCTTAATTATTAACATAATTATTTACATTCATGCGAATATCATTTATCATAATAACAATAGTATGTTACAATTGCAAGAGTCATTTTTTAAAATTAATTAAAATAAAATTAATTAAAATAAATAGTCTATTCATCAAAGTTAATATTTGTTTATATTTGAATATAGTATATAATATTGAGTATCTTTGTAACTTATAAAAATATTAATTTATGACTGTGATGTCCGATAGGTGGATAAAAGAAATTTGTCTCGCGCAACATATGATATCTCCATTTTCAGAAAAACAAGTAAGAATAGAAGATAATAAAAAAATTATATCTTATGGTTTGTCTTCATATGGTTATGATGCAAGAGTCTCAACTGAATTTAAAATATTTACAAATATTAATTCTACAATAGTTGATCCTAAAAATTTTGATAGCTATAATTTAGTAGATAAAGAAGCTGATGTTTGTGTTATTCCTCCAAATAGTTTTGCTCTTGCAAGAACAGTGGAATATTTTAGAATTCCAAGAGATGTGTTGGTAATATGTGTAGGTAAATCAACTTATGCAAGATGTGGCATTATAGTTAACGTAACTCCTTTAGAACCTGAATGGGAAGGACATGTAACATTAGAATTTTCTAATACTACACCATTGCCAGCAAAAATCTACGCTAATGAGGGTGCTTGTCAATTTATATTTTTAAAAGGCAATGAAATATGTCAGACATCTTACTTAGATCGTGATGGGAAATATCTAAAACAAACAAATGTTACTCTACCTAGAATGTAAAATACAATATATAAAGAGAATAAATTATGCATGAGCCAAGAACTAAATCGCCTCATATTTCTATTAATGCACAATATGTAAAAGATTTTTCTTTTGAAAGTCCTTCAGCACCTGGTTCATTAGTATCGTTAGATAAAACTCCACCTAAAATTGATTTATCACTTGATATTAAAATATCTAAATTAGCTATAAATCAATATGAAGTAGAATTATTAATAGAGTCAGAAGCAAAAATGAATGAAACTATTTTATTTATAGTGGATTTAAAATATGCAGGGATTTTCACTTTTATAGATTTGGAAGAAGACCAACATCATTTTTTACTTGCAGCACATTGCCCCTCTATGTTATTTCCGTTTGCAAGAAGAATGATATCAAATGTTACTCAAGATGGAGGCTTTCAGCCTTTAATGATAGATCCGATAGATTTTGCAGCATTGTATCATAAAAAACTTCTTGAAGAAAAAAATAAATAATTTATGTAGAGAGGAATTATTCATGAGAATACTTTTAATTGAAGATGATATTGCAGCGGCTCATTCTATTGAATTAGCTCTTGCAAGTGGCGGAGTGACATGTGATCATGCTCAACTCGGTAAAAAGGGTTTAGAAATATCTAGAATTTATGAATATGATGCTATAGTTCTAGATTTAATGCTACCAGATATGAATGGTTTAGAAGTTTTGTTAAGACTTCGTAATGCGGGAATAAAAAAACCAATATTAATATTATCAGGAATTGTTGGACTTGACCAAAAAATTAATGGATTAAATTCTGGAGCTGACGATTATCTCACTAAACCATTTAGCGGAGATGAGCTAGTTGCAAGAATCAAAGCTATAATTAGACGCTCTAAAGGATATACTGAATCTGTAGTGAATTTTGATAAAGTTTCCGTTAATTTAGAAACTAGAAATATTACAGTTAATTCTGTTAAGTTACATCTAACAAATAAAGAATATGCAATTCTTGAATTGTTAATTTTACGTAGAGATATGGTAACAAAGGAAGAATTAATGGCGCATCTATATACAAATTCTGAAAACCCTGAGGTAAAAATTATAGATGTATTTGTATGTAAATTACGTAAAAAATTGGCAGACGCATCTGGTGGAAAAAATTATATTGAAACAAAATGGGGAAGAGGTTACGCCTTAAAAGAATATTTAAATGAGAATATGATAGCAAATCAATAAGTTTTAATATTATCATGATACCTAAACAATTAATCTTAAGCGGAAAAATTTATATAAAATATGTAGATGAGCTCCAAAAATGCCAAATAGGAGACTTATTGTTATTATTGCATAATGATGCAACATCATCAAATTATGGTAATTATGAATCTAGTAAATTAAGTGGTTATATTAAAGCTGAGATATTTGATGGTATGGTTTGGCAACGCATAGATATTACAGAATTTTGTGTAAATAGAGAAAATAAATTTGCAAAAAAACAAAAACCTATTGATTCAATTTTATTATGTGTTGATATATTAAAACAATATAAAAATACAATATTATATAAAACATATAGAGGACATTTTACCTCTGAAAAATATGAGAAGCTTCCTTATTAATTAAATATTGATAAATATATGGCGAAAGATAATAATTTTGATTCGAATATATTAAATTATGCAAATAAAATTAAGGAAACTTTGGAAAATTTAGGTAATATTTATCAAACTGAAGAAGATATCGAAGAAATATTATCTATTCTCATGCAAGATGAAACATTTGAAAATACGATAGAACAAATACTTGGTACTTTAAATGATGAAATTGATATTAGTTCTATGCAACAACATATAATAGCCATCATAAAAAAATATTTGCAACGTAGGTCTGGAAAAAATAGTGCTATTTCTATAGATGCAAAATTAATAACTCAAAATATAACTGAAATTAGCAGTTTTTTGATGGATAAACGTGCCAAAATAATAAAATCAGCTACGAAGAATTTTAATAATATTAAAGATAAATATAGTTCTATTACTGAATTATCTAGAACAAATTTAAAAAGATTGATTAAGGGTTTTATAATATATCAAATATATAAAATCACAAATCCCAAGAGATTAGCAGGAGAAACAAAGAGAGATAATTTTGCACATAATGTTATAATGCGTGGAATGAAAGTAGCAAAAAAATATGAAGGTGGTAAAGCATCGGATATTAAATCATATGGCGTTACTTTTATGAATAATTTGCAAAAAGCTGCTGTAAAAGTAAAAAAAAATAATAATACATTGTCAATCTAAAATCAATATTAAATGAAAATATTATCTTTGGATGCTTCAAATAATATAACTAGTGTCGCTATATCTGAAAATGATAATATTATTGCATATGAATCTGATTTTAGAAATTCAATGCAGGCTGAAACTATAGTTCCAATGATAGAGAAATGTTTAAATGATGCAAAATTGGAATATAAAAATATAGATTATTTGGCTACAATAATAGGACCAGGAAGTTTTACAGGTATTAGAATAGGCCTTAGTGTAGCAAAAGCCATCTTATTTACAACAAATATTAAACCAATTGTAATATCAAATTTTGAAGTATATTATTTCAAAGCAATTGAACAAATCTCAAATTTTGATTATATTGTAACTTGTATAAATGCTTATAGAAATCAGTTATATGTAAAAATTTTTAGTAAAAAAATAAATAATATATTTGATCAACCTACATTATTAAATTACGACGAAGCTATTCAAATTATTAATAATCTTGATGGAATTGTTGTATCTATAGGTAATGGAATTCCATTATTATTTCATAACCTAAAAAATGAAATAATTATATTACCTAGATTTACTCAAATAAAATCAATTTATATATGTAAATATGCAAATTATTTGTTACAAAATAACATGATTTTAAATAGTTCTATCACACCTCTTTATATTAGGGCATTTTCTTAATTAAAAAATATTCACGTATAAAGTAAAATTATTAGAAAATCAATAAACGTATAATTTTACTTAATTGAACGCATGCCCTAATATATTTCAAATAAATCTTTAGAAAATTTTTCTTCATCACTCTCTAATTCCAATATTGGATCAGCATTTTTAAATATTTCCATAAAATTACTATTTTTAGATAATTTACCATTATATATGTCAATAGGAACAAATTTAATATTATCTGGTACTTTGAAAGCAATGGATTTTTCTTTATAAGTATTTTTCATAAAATCTATAAAAATAGGTAATGCTACACTACTCCCTGTTGCAGTTTTTCCAAGTGTTTTTGGAATATCATATCCTACATAAGTTCCAACTGTAATTCTTGGAGTAAATCCAACAAACCATGTATCAAAACTATTGTTAGTAGTACCTGTTTTTCCTGCAATAATTTTACCAAGTTTTTTTGCTGAAGTTGCAGTTCCTCTATCTATTACACCTGTTAAAAAAGAAGTAATTTGATAGGCATTAGCCTCATCTGTAACCTCCTTGGATTTTATTTCTGTAATTATAGGTAATTCATTTGTTGTTTCAATTTCATCTTTGTGTATATTACAATTTGGACATTTATTATTATCTCGTTTATAAATTATTTTTCCATTACGATCTTTAATAGTTTCTATAAAATGAGTTTTTACTTCCTCACCAGAATTTCCTAATGTTGCAAAAGCTATTGTCATATTTTCTAACGTACTTTCCAATGATCCTAAAACCATAGAATATAGTTTATTTGGTTCTTTATTAATATTAAATCTATTTATTATTTCTGCAACTTTACTAAGGCCTATGGTTTCTGCTATCCTTACTGTAACAAGATTACGCGATTTTTCTAATGCTGTACGCATTGTTATATTTCCTAAAAAATCACCTTTATAATTTTTAGGTTGCCATTTAGGAAGAAAAGGTCCTTGATCTATTTCAATAGGCCCATCCTCAAATATTTGATTTGGCATTATACCATTTTCTAAAGCAGCTAAATATACAAATGGTTTAATAAGTGAACCTGGTTGGCGCAAGGCTTGAGTTGCTCTATCAAATTTACTAGAAGAGAAATCATATCCTCCTACATGGGCAAGAACCTGTCCAGTGAATGTATTGACTATTAACATTGCACCATTAATTTTAGGTATTTGTCTTAAAGCATATTGTTTCTTTTGTAATTTTTCTACAATTATAACATCTCCAATATTTAACATATTTTTAGCTGATTTCAAATCAGATTTAGCCCATTTCATTTCTGAAATATTAATTTTTCCTTGAGATAAATCATTTTTTAAACCTATAATAGCTTCGCTATCAGAAATATCTAATATTACTGCCAGTTCATATTCATATAAACCATTAGGAGTCGAAATTTTTGTTAATTCATCCTTCCAATTATTCGAATTAATTGTAGTTAAAGGTCCAACATATATATTTTGTTTTCTATCATGTTGCCTTAAACCATTTCTTAATGCAATGTCAGCATGTTGTTGCAAATCTTCTTCAAGTGGTGTGATAATTGTTAATCCACCTTCATAAAATATTTCATGTCCTAATAATCTTATAGTTTCATTACGTACTTTTTCTGCATAATATGGAGCACTTATAGTATCATTTTTTTTACGCTTCATTATTGTAATTGGAGTATTAATTGCATCAAGAGCTATTTGTTTAGTTATATAACCATCTTCAAACATTCTATTTATTACATAATCTCTTCTTTGTTTGGATCTTTCATAATTTTTTTCTGGATCAAATACAGATGGAGCTTTTGGCAGGCCAGCTAAAAAAGCTGATTCTGCAAGATTCAATTCGTCAATTGATTTATTAAAATATATTTGTGCTGCAACAGCAACACCATAAGATGATTTACCCATATATAACTGATTCAAATATAATTCTAAAATTTCTAATTTGGATAAAGCTTTTGATATACGATATGCAAGTATTGCTTCCTTAATTTTACGAATAATAGAATATTCTGGTGTGAGTAAAAAATTCTTTACAACTTGTTGGGTTATAGTTGATCCACCAATAGCACGTTTTTTCTGTAGAATATTGCTGACACTAATCAATGCTGACCTAAAGATAGCTGTAATATTAATTCCAGAATGAGTAAAAAATGTTTTATCTTCTGCTGCAATAAAGGCATCAATTAAAGATTTAGGTATTTTAGATATTGGAACAAATATTCTACGTTCTAATGCATATTCCTCTATTAATTTACCATTAGTTGAATATATTCTCGTAACTGAAGGAGGATGATAATTCAGTAATTTATCATAAGTTGGCAAATCTTTAGAGCAAAAATAAAATAAATATCCGACTATAGAAATACATATAATAGTAGAGATTAAAAATAATTTGAAATAAAAATTTAATGATTTAAACATTTTATTTTGCTATTAACTCTCCTATTAAGCTATTTGCTAAAGCTTTGGTAATTCTTACATCCACAATTTTTCCTCTAACATCTGCTCCATTATTTTGAACATGAACAGATTGCATATAGGGTGATTTGCCTGCTATTTGATCCTCCAATTTTCCTTCCCTATCAAATAATATTTTCATAGTTTTACCAACACATGATTCATTAAAAGCAAAATATTGATTAGCTAGTTTTTGTTGTAAGATTTTTAATCTTTCTGCTTTAACTACTTCTGGAACTTGTTCTTTCAATGCAGCTGGTGTGCCTGGCCTTGGACTATATTTAAATGAAAAACATTGAGCATCATAACGTACCTTATCAATGAGATCTAATGTATCTGCAAAATCTTCATCTGTTTCACCTGGAAAACCTATAATAAAATCAGATGAAAATGCTATTTGTGGGCATGATTTTCTAAGACGAGCTATTATATTAAAATAATATTCTCTATCATGT
The DNA here is from genome assembly GCA_020726135.1 of Rickettsia conorii. GTDB lineage: Bacteria > Pseudomonadota > Alphaproteobacteria > Rickettsiales > Rickettsiaceae > DYTE01. The sequence continues at coordinate 20,027 of DYTE01000012.1, read as the reverse complement.
TTTCTATTCATTGCTTTCAATAATTTATCAGATCCAGATTGAATTGGTAAATGTAGATATTCCATTAATTTTGGCTCGAGTCCGTGAAGGTCTATTAGATCATCACTCATATCAATTGGATGAGAAGTTATATATCTGATTCTTTCTAAATTATCAATTTTTGCTAAATATTTTATTAAATCAGCAAGAGAAGCTTCATGCCCATCAAAATTTTTTCCATGATATGCATTAACATTCTGACCTAATAATATAAGTTCTTTAGCACCTTTTGATACTGCGCTCAACACCTCTCTATAAATTTGTTCTAGATTACGAGAAAACTCAGAACCACGTGTATAAGGAACAACACAAAATGTACAAAATTTATTACAACCTTCTTGAACGGAGATAAATGAACTTACACCAATATTATTTGTCTCTATAGGTAATTTGTCAAATTTATCTTCTTCTATAAAGTCAAGATTAATTAAATGTTTTTCATTATTAGCTATTTTAGATAAAAGATTTGGTAATTCATGATATGACTGTGGCCCAACAACTATATCTACATATGGTGCTCTTGAAAATATTAAATCACCTTCAGCTTGCCCAACACAACCTGCAACAGCAATAATAATCTTATTACCGGACTTGATTTTAGCATCTTTAATTTTTTTAATACGACCAAGTTCAGAATATATTTTTTCTGACGCTTTTTCACGAATATGACAAGTATTTAAAATTATCATATCAGCATCATCCATTGAGTCTGTATTAATATAGTCTGTTAATAAATCATGCATTTTGAGCGAATCATATTCGTTCATTTGGCAGCCATATGTTTTAATATAAAGTTTTTTAGTCATTAGATTTTATGTTATTAATTAATATATATTATTTTATTGAGTTATATGCTTTATCTTATCTAAAGATAAACCTGTTATTTTTGATGCAATATTTTCATCTATACCTAAAGATAACATATTTTTAGCTAATTCTAATTTTGTATTTTCAGCGCCTTTTTCTATACCTTTTTCTATACCTTTTTCTATACCTTTATCAAATCCTTCATCGTACCAATGTTGCGCTAAACTTATTCCCATATTTCCTCCTTCTTCATGCAAACTATTTTCTAAAATTTCATTCATTTCTATTTTATCATCTGGATTAAATGAATATAAACTATAATTTAGAATTGTTCTTAAATACTCAACACCTTTATCTATTTTTATAACTTGTGGTAATAAATCAGAAATATCTCTCCATGTTTTAATCAAATCTGGATCATGAATATGTTTCATTATTAACTCTAAAATGCCAGATATTATACGATTCTTCAATTCATTATCTGAAATATTATGTACATTAACAAGATGAAAATCATTAATCCAGAACAGTTTTGCAAGATATGGATTAACTGATAGATCCCAAATATTTAATGCGGCATTATATGGTTTTTTACCATTATATAATACTAGCGGATAAACAATTGGCAAATGTTTTGCTTTAGGATTTCTTGTCAAATAAGCTTCAAAAATATGAATTATATATTTTAATAATCTCAATGCCATATTCCAACATACAGTGCTTTGATGTTCAAAAAGTAATATAACAAAACCAACATCATCATTACATCTTGCAGAAAAAATTACATCAGCCGTAGATTTAGTAAAATTGTTATTTACAAAATTATCCTTCTCTAAAGTTAAACTTGTTAAATCCATAATATCTAAAAGATTTTTTGGTAAATGTGCCTTTAAAAAATCCTTCGCTACAACTAAATTTTCCATAGATTTACGAAATAATTCATCATGTTTAGGTTTTAGTTTTGCTTTTTTATTTTTGACCATAATTTATTAATAATTATTTTACTATAATATTACTGTCTGTAAAAACCAGTTTATTTATAATATTCATATATTTAATATTGTTAGTGATTTTTTCAAATTTTGGTAAATTAATAAAATTATCTTTTTCATATTGGAATTTATATAATCCACCTTTATTACTTATAACATATAAAAATATTTCATTATTTATTTTTGTTAATATTGGTTCAAAGAAAAATTCTGTATTTATATTAAGCTTTTTCTCTTTTGGATCTGATAGATTACCCACAAAATTTATTAATCCATTTTTTATATCAATTGCAGCAACTTGTCTTCCGTTATTTACAACAAATAAATTATCACCATATAATGACATATTCAAAATATCAGAAGCATCAATTTTCCATATTACTGAACCATTATCAATATTTAGTTTAATTAACTTACCATTAGTTGTAGCAACATACATATAAGAATTGTATATTACAGGTTTACAAGCAATATTATTTAATTCAAAAACAGGATCAACTAAGTCTGTAAAATCCGATAAATTTATAGACCAAATAACTTCTCCCTCATTTGCATTAATTGCAAAAATTTCTCCTGTAGTATAATGAATAATAAGAGAATTATTATGAATAATAGGAGTAAAATAATATGAATATTGTAACATAGAATTCATATTTTCATTTTTCCATACAATATTAAAATTATTAATATCAATAATAAAACTTTGATTTGATATTGTCTGAATAAAAACTAAATTAGAATTTAAAATTAAAGCTTTTGTTTTTATAATATCTGGAAACTCTTTACGAATAATCTCATAGCCATTAATAGCATCTAATATTATTAAATATTTTGAACCATTTGTGAGATATAATTTCCCATCGCGATAATTTAAACCTCCACCATTATAATTTTTTTTATTGTAAGAACTCTCATAAGACCAAGATAATTTTTTGTCTGTAAGAGAAAATGCATAAACTACACCTAATGAGTCAGTAGTAAATATCATATTTTCCACTATTAGAGGTTCTGAAATAATAGAATTATTAGATATTTTATATGATTTAGATTTAAAGATAGAACTATCAAATTCTAAAAAAATATTATCTTTTATCAAAATTTTAGATTCTTGAATTTGCTCTAATTTAGGAGTTAATTCTACTATTGTTTTAACTCTACGACTATTTTCGCATGATGATAACAATGAGATTGTCACTAACAACATTAATATTTTATTCATAAATTTTCACTTTAAACTAATTATTTTCTAAATTTACAAGCATTGCATTTGCTTGATTTTTTATTATTTCATTCATATCATTAATTGCAACTATTTTTTTTAAAAGATTCATAGCCAAATCGGTTGAACCATTTTTTATATAATATATTGTTCGGATAATACTAACAGTACCATAGAAAATTTGTGTTTCATTATTAAATTCTTTAAAATGCAGTTCTGCAAGTTGTTTTTCATCATCCGATATAATTTTCTGGTCTATTACTAAACTAAGCCAGAGAAGCCTTGCATAATTTTTAGTAAGATTAGTATAGTTACTATTAATTATTTTATCCAATAAAAATTTGGCTTTATCATATTCTTCTGATGAAATGTAAACAGCAATAGATTCAAGAGATGCAAGCTCTGCAACTTTTGTATCTACATTATTTGCTATATTTATTAATGAATTCATTGCTAAATCATTATCATATGACAGAGTTTTTATAGATTTTAATAAAGTTTCTGAAGCAAGTCTATTAGCCTGTATATGTTTTTCTTGATACATATTGTAAACAAGCATCAATATTATTACACATATTGTTATAATAATAACAAAAGGTAAGAATCTTTTAAAATAATGTATTTTTTTTTCCTCAATATAATCTTTTAAAACTTCATCTAAAATATCTGTCATTTATTTAGTTCCTCCTTTTGTAGTATGATTACATTCAAATCGTAGATTTGCATCAATAGCAGTTTTTATAGAAGAGCCAGATCTTTCTTTAAATTCACTCTGTAATCTTGCAAGTAATAAACATGCGTCTTGTTTCTTATTTGAGTTTCCAAGAGATAATGCTAATTTCAATAAAGCATCCGAAGCTTTTTCACCTTTTGGTTCTTGTTTATAAGATTTTAAATAATTGATCGATGCTTCATTATATAGTTTTTGTCTAAAAAATACTTCGGCATACCAAAAATATATTTTACTTAATTTATCACTTTTTGGATATGTTTCTATCAATTTAAGAAAGTTTTCTTGTGATTCTTCGTAATTTCCTTCTTTCAGAGCTGCCAATGCCACGTCGTATAATTCTTTTTCTGTTTCTAATTTACGTACTTGTGTTTTTTGAATATTTGTTAAATCATTTTCTAGAACATCTTCTTTAATAGTAAATATATCAGAATCTAATTTTTCAAATTCTGTATTTGATATTTTTTTTACATCATTTACATTTTGTTTTTGAGTATTATCTTGAACAAGAGTTTCTGCATTTAAATTATCCAGACGTTTATTTAATGAAGAAAGATTATTTTCAAGAATTTCAATTTTATTTATTAAGTTCTTTATCTCAACATCATATTCACGAAACTTATCAAGATAAGTATTTTCCTGGTTAAATATGATAGGTTTTTGCTCTATTCCATTTTGCTGTTTGGCAACTGCATAATTGATAAATAAAATTGATAATAATATTAAAAATCTCATAAAATAATATATTTTGATTAAATCAGAATTATTATATCAATAATTATATATTTCAACAAATAGAATTTTGATTATATAATTCTTGACCTTCTATTTAAATAAAAAGTCAATTCTATTGCCAAGTGTAATTTCTGTATGATTGATATTTTTAATAGGAGCTGTTAATTCTGTTTTCATATTGATATGTTGTTTTGGTTGCAACATAATATTTAGTCTATCACTTATATAATATTTTATTATATTATTACTATTATCAAATAAACGAATTCTAATTAAAGGCATCTGGACAGCTTCATTTGAGGAATTAATTATTTTATAATGTATTTTTATTGTATTACTATCATTTAGAGGCACTGATTTTATATCTCTTATAATCATCTTATTATTATTAAATCTTAAATAGTAAAAAAAACTAAAAGATAAGATGATAGAAATAATTATAAAATATAAGAATAATTTTATATAATTATATTGGTTTTTTCGAAAATTAGATATTATAGGTAAAATATTATTATTATGTTTTTCTGGAATTGTAATATCTAAATATTGATTTAATAAGTAATTATTATTATCATCTACTTCATCATAGGCATTAGGAACAGATTGATGCCAAATATACATACATTTTGAACATTTTACTTTGCGTCCAAATATTCCAAGTTGCTCAGGTATTATTATAAATTTAGTATCACATTTTGAACAAGTAAGCCTCATAAATTTAGTAATTTAATATTATCAATTATATTGACTTAAAGATAAAGTGATTTATGCTTTTTATCAACAAGTTTATATATTAGGTAAAAATTATGACTAATAAATATCAAACTGAAGTTGAAAATATCTGGGATAATTTCGATTCAATTCAACAAAATAATAAACTTATTAATATAGCCATGAATATTTTAAATGAAATAATAGATTTATTAAATAATGGAGGTATTAGAACATGTGAAAAAGAAAATAATATTTGGATTACAAATATTTGGGTAAAGCAAGCTATATTGCTATATTTCAGATTTGCAAAACCTATTATATATAAAAGCATATATGGGATATGTTATGATAAAATTAATCCTAAATTTAATAAAAATATAAATTTTATTAAATATAATCAAAGAATAGTCCCTGGCTCTATTGTGCGTGAAGGAACTTATATTGGACATAATGTAATTATAATGCCAAGTTTTATTAATATTGGTGCTTATATTGATGATAGAACTATGATTGATAGTTATGTAACTATTGGATCATGTGCATATATAGGAAAAAATTGTCACATTTCAGAAGGTGTATGTATTGGCGGAGTTTTAGAACCTTTGCAGAATAATCCCGTGATTATTGAAAATAATTGTTTTATAGGAGCCAAATCTTCTATAGTTGAAGGAGTTATAGTTGAAGAGGGTTCAGTTATTGCCGCAGGAAGTATAATTACTACTTCAACAAAAATAATATATAAAGACACTGGTGAAATTATCTATGGCAAAATTCCAGCATATAGTGTCGTAGTACCAGGTTCTTTTGCAATATCATCAAATAATGATGTATCATTATCATGTGTTGTTATAGTTAAATCTGTAGATCAAAAAACAAGAGAAAAAACATCTATTAATGAATTATTAAGAAGCTAAAATTATGAATGAAGATATCAATAAATTAAAACTAAAACTTGAAACTAAGACATTATTACAGGCCTTAACATTTGCTAATACAGTCGTTGAAAAACGAGCTGGCGCAGATGAACTAAGTAGTGTTAAAATGAAAACAAATAATGGATATTTGGAAATATTTGCTACTGACATGGATTTATATTTAAAGCAAAAAATTTCATGTGAAATATTATTCAACGGCGAAGTGATTGTAGCAATTAAAACTTTAATAGATATAGTAAAAAAAATACCAGACAGAGAAATTACTCTTATTGTAAACAATAGTGAAGAACAAATATTAAATGATACAATTTACGAAAATGAAACTATTCATAATATGCAATTACAAATTTTAAGTAAAAATTGTAGTTTTAATTTGTTAACTTTATCTGAAAATAAATTTCCTGAAATGCAGGATATTATTTCTGAATCTACATTCAATCTTCCATCTAAAGATTTAGTACAAATTATAGAAAATACTCAATTTTCTATATCTACAGAAGAAACAAGATATAATCTAGCTGGAATATATCTTCATGTTAGTAATGAACGTTTAAATGCTGCTAGCACAGACGGCCATAGACTTTCTCTTGCTGCTATAAAACTTCAAGAAAAAGTTAATGATTTTGGTGTTATTTTACCAAAAAAAACTGTTGATGAAATGCTCAAAATACTGAAGGATTCAAAAAACATTATATCAAATGTTAATTTGTCTTTGAGTCATAATAAAATAAAACTTATATGTAATGATATTATATTAATTTCTAAATTAATAGACGGAACTTTTCCAGATTATAATGCTTTCATTCCTACAAATAATATCTATAAACTAACAATTAATACAAAAATACTAAAAGAATCGATAGATCGTGTTGCTACGATTACGATAGATAAATTTAAAGCTATCAAAATTAGTTTTTCAAAAGAATCTATAGAAATTTCTGCATCTGGTGAATCAAAAGGAGCTGCAAAAGAAATAATTTACTGCTCAGATAATGAAGATAATTTATGTGAATTTGATTTTTCAGATAAATTATCCATTGGTTATAATCCAAAATATTTGATTGATGTATTAAATGTTATTAAATCACAAAATACTGCATTGCATTTTAGTAGCCCCAATTTACCAACATTGATTAAAATAGCCGATCCAGATAGGGAATTTGATAATTTTGTTGTAATGCCTGTAAAAATTTAATTTCAAGCAAATTACTTATTGAAATTAAGAAAATATTATTTATGATTGCTATGCATAAGTAATATATATTATTATCAATTCTTAATATTTTTTAAATATTTTATGACATAATAAATAAAAATTATAAATCAAGTAAAATATCTTTCATTGAATAAAGAGAAGGGAGTTTATCGGTAAGCCAAAAGGCAGCGTGGATAGCACCATTAGCAAATATGTCTCTATTTAATGCTTGATGTGTTATAGTTATATTATCATCATTACCTAAAAACATAATTTCATGTTCACCAAAAATATCACCACCTCTTATTGAATGTATATTTATATGAGCATCATATTCTGATTTAATTGAATCGGAAAGCATAATGGCCGTGCCTGATGGAGCATCTTTCTTATTTTTATGATGTTTCTCAATAATTTCTATATCATAATGATGATTCTTTGTCATCGTAGCAATTATATTAGCAACAATAGAAATTATATTAGCACCAAAACTCATATTTGAAGAATATAATATCGGAATATATTTTGATGTGTTTTTCATATTTTCAAAATCTTCAGAAGTTAGACCTGTTGTACCTATAACAAGTTTTGTATTATGAATTTGTGCATATTTAAGTAAATTTGGTAATATTGATGAATGTGAAAAATCTATAATGAGATCAGATTTATTACAAAATTCATCCATCTCTGAAATTGAGTTTGAACTATTAAAACATATTATTTCATGATTATTTATTGATGATAGTTTTTTATAAATTAAACTTCCAATTCTACCACTGTTACCAACTATTCCTATAATCATATTTTTCCTACATTTTATTCATTTAATATTTATAAAATTATAATATCTATGATTTATAATTGTAGCAAATCATTATAATATTCGCAAAAATCTTTAATTATGCATTTGTTACAATCAGGTTTTATAGCTTTGCAAACATATCTACCATGAAGGACTAACCAATTATGAGCATGATGTTTCCATTTATCGTTTATATTATTGATGAGATCATTTTCAACATTCTCAGGATTTTCACCTTGTGATAGGCCTATACGTTTTGATACTCGAAAAACATGAGTATCTACTGCAATATTTTTACCATTAAATAAACAATTTAGAATTACATTTGCTGTTTTTCTTCCAACACCAGCTAATTTCATTAACTCAGAAAAAGAATTAGGTACTTTAGAATCATGTAAAGCAATTAATTGACGACTCAAAATTATAATATATTTTGCCTTATTTTGAAAAAAATTAATTGATTTAATATATTCAAGCAACTTTTCTTCGCCAAGTTCTACCATTAATTTGGGTGTATTATATATTTTGAATAATTCTTTAGTTGCTTTATTTACTGAAACATCAGTAGCTTGAGCAGAAAGAACCACAGCTACAAGTAATGTAAAATCATTATTATATATTAATTCTGTCTTAGGGTGATTATTATTTTCATGAAATATTTTAAAAATTTTGTCTATTATTTTTGCTTGCATGATCTATAATTCAATTCTATTAACTCAATAAATATTAATTATATGCTCGAAAAGACAAAATATGAAAAAAAATTTGAATATATTAAAAATGAAATAGAAAATCATGATATTATATTATTTATGAAAGGCACATCGCAGATACCAATGTGCGGATTTTCTGGAACAATTGTAAAGATTTTGAATCAGTTTGGATTGTCATATAAAGATATAGATATATTAAAAGATGATGAACTTCGTGAAGCAATTAAAATATTTACTGATTGGCCAACTTTGCCACAATTATACGTAAAAGGTCAATTTATAGGTGGATGTGATATTGTAAAAAATATGTACGCTAATGGTACTTTAGAAAAGCTTTTAAAAGAAAATAAAATTATATAAGTAAAATAGTGAATAATCTTTAAAATTTTATAATATAATTTTATATTATTTACTCTTGAAGTTAGGAAATTAGAACATATATTGCTTAGTATAATAATTATTTAATAATCAATATAGATATGAGGATGAAAATGTCTTTTAGACCTTTACATGACAGAATAGCTGTAAAAGCTTTAGAACAAGAAGAAAAAACTAGTGGTGGTATAATTATTCCTGATAGCGCTAAAGAAAAACCTATGAAAGGTGAAGTAGTTGCTGTTGGATCTGGTGCACGTGATGCTAATGGTAATATTCATACTTTAGAAGTGAAAGTAGGTGATAAAATATTATATGGTAAATGGGGCGGTACAGAAGTAGAAATAGATGGTAAAAAATTGATGATTATGAAAGAAAATGACGTGATGGTTATTCTTTAATTAAATTTATTATTAAATTATACATATATAAAATATACTAAGGAGAAGATAAGATGGCTAAATTAATTAAATTTGCAAATCCAGCTCGTACTTTAATGTTAGAAGGTGTAAATGCTCTTGCTGATGCAGTTGCTGTAACATTCGGACCAAAAGGTAGAAATGTTGCTATTGAACAATCTTATGGTGCACCAAAAATTACAAAAGATGGTGTGACAGTTGCTAAATCAATAGAATTAAAATGTAAATTCCAAAATTTGGGTGCTCAATTTGTTAAATCTGCTGCTAGCAAAACAGCTGATCTTGCTGGTGACGGTACAACTACAGCTACAATATTAACTAGAGCAATGGCAACTGAAGGTAATAAAATTGTTGCAGCTGGATATAATCCTATGGACGTAAAACGTGGTATGGATATGGCTGTTGCAGCTATTATTGAAGATATTAAAAAATCTACAAAAAAAATTAGTAATCAACAAGAAATAGCACAAGTTGGAACTATTGCTGCAAATGGTGATAAAGAAATTGGTGAACAAATAGCTAATGCTATGGAACAAGTTGGTAAAGAAGGTGTTATCACTGTTGAAGAAGCTAAAAATTTCAGTTTTGAAGTTGATGTAGTTAAAGGTATGATGTTTGATAGAGGTTATTTGTCACCTTATTTTGTTACAAATTCTGAAAAAATGATATGTGAATTAGAAAATCCATTAATTCTTTTATTTGAGAAAAAATTGTCAACTTTACAACCAATGTTACCAGTACTTGAAGCTGTTGTTCAGTCTTCACGTTCACTTCTTATCATTGCTGAAGATGTTGAAGGAGAAGCTCTTGCAACTCTTGTTGTAAATAAATTACGTGGTGGATTAAAAGTTGCTGCTGTTAAAGCACCTGGATTTGGTGATAGAAGAAAAGCGATGTTAGAGGATATTGCAATTTTAACAGGCGGTACTTTAATTAGTGAAGATTTAGGAATGAAGTTAGAGAATGTAACAGTTCAAATGCTTGGTTCTGCAAAGAGAATTACTATTCAGAAAGAAAATACTGTGATTGTTGATGGATCTGCTGATAAATCTGATGTTGAAGCTCGTTGTGCTCAAATTCGCGCTCAAATGGTTGAGACTACTTCTGATTACGATAAAGAAAAATTACAAGAACGTCTAGCAAAACTAGCTGGTGGTGTTGCTGTATTGAAAGTTGGCGGTGCTACAGAAGTTGAAGTTAAAGAAAGAAAAGATAGAGTAGAAGATGCTCTTCATGCTACAAGAGCTGCTGTTGAAGAAGGTGTGGTTCCAGGTGGTGGTGCTACATTATTCTATGCTGCAAAAATTCTTGATAATCTAAAAGGAGATAATGAAGATCAACAAGCTGGTATTAAAATAGTTCAAAAAGCTCTTCATGCACCAATTAAACAATTAGCACAAAATGCTGGTGTTGATGGAGCTATTGTTGTAACTAAATTATTAGACAATCATGACAAAAATTTTGGATTTAATGCTCAGACTTTAGAATATGTTGATATGTTTAAAGCTGGTGTGATTGATCCTACTAAAGTTGTACGTACAGCTCTTCAAGATGCAGCTTCTGTTGCTGGGTTAATTATTACTACTGAAGTTTTAATTATAGACGAACCTGTTGAAAAAACTGATTCAGCTTCTGCTCCACGTGGTGGAATGCCAGGCGGTATGGGTGGTATGGATTTCTAAAACTATATTATTTTATAATATTTGCAACATTTTATAATTATTTGTAAAATGTTGTAAAATTATCTTTGAAATGTTAAGTACATATATAATAAATATTTTTTAAAAAAACTTATATTTTTACTTGATTTTTTGTACCGAATCTATATTCTATGGTTATAGATTGATTTTTAAATGAAATTTATAGAGCGGGTGTAGCTCAGGGGTAGAGCGCTACCTTGCCAAGGTCGAAGTCGAGGGTTCGAATCCCTTCACCCGCTCCAGATAGAATATATTACATTTTTATGAAATATTATTTTGTTGATGCTCTTATTAATTTATCATTAATGGCAATACCAATGTTAATTGCAGGTATATGTGCAGCTATTATATTTTTTATATTATGCTCGATCGCATATTCATCAAGAATATGTAACATTGAGTAAAAATTATGAGATGCTTCAATTAAATCACCATTTTTACTTAAATTAATATTAAAAACTCCATTTAAATTACTATTGCCAAAATTTAAACATATATCTTCATCATTAGCATGATTACTATTAATTATTAGATTTGTTTTTGGAGCATAATGTTTTTCCATCATACCAGGAGCTTTTATTTGTGCAGGTGATTTTGATCTAGTAATTTTCTTATTTAAAATATTGGATAAAGTTTCAATATCAATAAATCCATCTCTTAATATTTCTAAATTCATAACATCAATAATTGTTGATTCAAGACCTACTTCAGATTTAACTGAACCATCATCCAAAATAATAATATCATCATTTGCAAAATATTTTTGAACATGGTTTATTTGTGTTGAACTAATTTGGCCAGATTTATTTGCGCTTGGAGCAGCAATTGGTTTTCCTGATAATCTAATTAGATCAAGGGCTGTTCTAGATGATGGCACACGCAATGCTATTGTATTTAAACCAGCTAAGACAGAAGAAGCAATATTGCTATTATGTTTTACAGGTGCTACAATAGTTAAAGGGCCTGGCCAAAATTTTTCTGCCAAAATAATAGCATCCTTTCCAAAATCTGCACATTTCAACGCTTCATGTAAATTATTCACATGCACTATTAAAGGATTAAAATTAGGACGTCCTTTAAGAGTAAATATTTTTTTGCAAGCCTCATCATTTAAAGCATTACAGCCAAGGCCATAAACTGTTTCAGTGGGAAAAGCAACAATTTGACCTTCTGCAATTGCTTTAGCAGCAAATTCTATAGATTTTGTGATCATAAAAAATTAAAATTTGCTATTTTATCAAATAATGATTTAACAAACTGACATAAAGATAGACGATTTTGTGCTATTTCCGCATTATTATCATTTATCATCAAATTATCAAATAAATTTGTTAATGGTTGTAGAATTTTTTCAAGTTCATATAAAGCTTTGTTATATTCATTATTTTTAATATATAAATTTATTGAATCGCTAATATGTTGTGCTGATATATATAATATTTTTTCATATTCAGATGTAAATAGATTTTCTTTAATTTCAAATTTATTAGGATGGTCTATATTAGCAACTCTTTTATATGCACTAATTAATATTTTAGCTGAATCAGATGAATCTATAAATTTCTTTAAATAAGATATTTTATCTAAAATAATATTAAAATTATAATCATCATTACAATTTAATATTGCATCTATTATTTCTACTTCATAATTATTTTTTAAATAAAATTTAAATCTATCCTCAATAAATTGCAGAATATTCTTCACAAAATCTTGTTGAAGTTCTTTATTATGAAGTTTTAAGCAAAATATTATTAAATCTTTTAAATCGAGATTTGTAAGTTTATTTTCTATGATACATCTTATAATACAAATAGCTTTACGTCTTAACGCGAATGGATCGCTTGAGCCAGTAGATTTTTCACCAGCAATTATTAATCCAACTAGAGAATCAATATTATTTACGATAGATAATATTGCTGAATTATTGGAAATAATTTCATTATCATGTTTTTTATAAAAATGATGATTTAATATAATTTCAGCTATTTCAGGTTTTTCTCCTAAATATATTAAATAATGATATGCCATTATTCCTTCCAGTTCTGGAAATTCTGAAATTATTGATGAAGCTAAATCTATTTTACATAATTGCGCAGCTCTTGCTAAATTTATATTCATTGGTTGTAAATATTTGCAAATTTTTACAAGTCTATCTGTTTGATCTTTTATAGATCCAAGTTTTGCATGAAATGTTATAAGTTCAAGTTTTTTTAAACTATTATCAAAATCTGGATAATCATTTTTATAAAAAAGCAAATCATTTTGATAAAAATATAAAGCATCATTTAAACGTGCTGATAATACTTTCTCATTTCCACTAATAACAGAATCAAGTTCTGATTCTTCATAAGGCATATTGCTTACAAATATAAAATAATTCGCTGCTCTATTCGCATTAGACATTAAACAAAAATATTTTTGATGTATTTTCATTGACTCAGACAATATTTCTATTGGCATGTTTAAAAATTTTTCATCAATTTGACCTGATAAAATAGTTGGATATTCAACAAGACCAGCCACTTCATCAACTAATTCTAACCAATCTGTTCTTAAAACTAGATTTAATTTTGTTGATAATGTTAAAACATCATTTTTGATAATTTCAATTCGATCATTTCTATCTAAAATAACATTAGTATTTTTCAATAATTCTTTATATTCTATGAAATTTTTTACAATAATAGGTTCTAATCTTAGTATTCTGTGACCATATGTGTAATTATTTGCTTTAATATGTCCATATTCTATTGGTAAAATTTCTTCATCAAATATGCATAAAATATTACGAATAGGACGTACCCATGATATTTTATAATCACTCCAATACATTGATTTTGGCCAAATATGTTCTTTTATACAAGAAGTTAAATTATCAATTAATATATGTTTTGTATCAACAAATCTAGAAGGTTTAATATAAACATAATATTCTTGATTTTTAATTGAAATAATAGATAAATCAGATTTAACAATATTATTAGATTTACAAAATCCTTCAACAGCTACAATAGGAGCATTGGTTTTTGGACCTTTAATTTCCTCAGCTTCCAGTTCTACCTTAGATACAATATTTTGTAAATGAATTGTAATTCTTCTAGGACCAGAATATATTTTTATATTTTCATCAAAATTCTCTTTTAAAATTTGCTTATCAATAGAAAATTTCTCAAATATTTTTCTAAAACTAATTTCTGCATTAATTTGCATTAAAGCTGGAATTTCTTCGCTAAAAATCTCTAATAATAATTCACTCATGATTTTTTTCCTCTAATTCAATCCATTTCTCACAACAAATTTTTGCTAAGTGACGTACACGTCCAATATAGGTTACTCTGTCTGTTACACTAATTGTGCCTCTTGAATCTAGGAGATTAAATATATGACTTGCTGATATACAATAATCATAAGCTGGAATTGGCAAATTATTATCTATTAAAAATTTACATTGAACTTCATTATCTATAAAATGTCTTTTTAACATTTCTACATTTGCAAGTTCGACATTAAATTTAGAAAATTGTCTTTCAGCTTCAAAATCAACATCTGCATAAGTTAATTTCTTATCACCTGTAGCACTATTCCAACGTATCTTACCTATATCATCAACATTTTGTATACACATTGCTAAACGTTCAAGCCCATATGTAATTTCACCTGGAATAGAGTTTAATTTTATTCCACCTATTTGTTGCATGTAAGTAAATTGTGAGACTTCCATGCCATTGAGCCATATTTCCCATCCAAGACCAGATGCTCCAAGAGTTGGAGAAGCCCAATCATCTTCAACAAAACGAATATCCTGTTTTTTAACATTAATGCCTAGTTGATTTAAGCTTTCTAGATAAAGTTCCTGCATATTATCAGGCGATGGCTTTAAAATTACTTGAAATTGATAATAATGTTGGAGTCTATTTGGATGAGTGCCATAACGACTATCAGCCGGCCTTCTGGATGGTTGAACAAATGCAACATTCCAAGGTTTTTTGCTCAAACTACGAAGAACAGTTGCTGGATGAAAAGTACCAGCACCAACATGTGCATCAAATGGTTGTAATATAGCACAGCCATAGTCTTGCCAATAATTTTGTAATTTCAATATAATTTCTTGAAAAGATAATATTTTATTTATGTTATTCTGTGTCATTTATTTTAATCCAAATATTTTTTACATCTTGTTGGTAATATTCTACTTTACCATCAAATAATATTTTTAAATTTTTATCATCAGATATTAATATAATTCTTTCAAAGGATGATATAAAATTTTTGTGATGATAATATTTCTCAATATTAGAATGTAACATCAAGATGATTATAGTAGCATTATTTGGATTTTCAAATGATGAACTTATATAAATTATTTGTTTTTCTGGTAAAGGATCAGAGGAAGCACCATGTGGAATAAACTGACTTTTAGAATATGTCCATAATAATTTATTAAAATCTTCTTCTATTTTCTCATTTTCAGCAATGATTAATATTTTATTGCCTTGTTCATATGCTTTTTCAGTAAGTAAACAAGCTGTTTTATACAAATCATTAGCAAAATATATAGTGATTTTTTTCATTGATATATCATAATAATATGAAGACTATCTTAAAATATCATTAGATATGAATTGATTCAACATGATTTTGAATATCATGTCTTAAATTAGAGAATATGGAATTTTATATACTAAATCAAATTTAAATCTGATTTAGTATATATTCTATCTAATGATTGGAGAGCAATCATAGAATAGTAAATTATTTTGTATCTTTTGTATCTTTTGCTTTTTTAACTTCTTCTTTTGCAGCTTCCTGTGTTTTATCATGATTTTCATGTGTTGCATCATCAGCTTTAACATCTTTAGGAGCAGGAGCAGCAGCAAATACTGAAGTTGAAATAATTAAAGCAGCAAGTAATGTAATTAAATTTTTCATTTTTTTAAACCTTATATTAATTAATAATCATTTGTAAGGCTAATTATATCTCATAACATCTTGCCTTCAAGGCAAATTATTTATATATTAATATATATCGTAATAATGTATTATAAATACAACATAATTCAATATTAATGTAAAAAACATGGATAGATTTCTTGGACAAAAAACTGGCTATAAAGCTATATATGACAATAGTTTGCTGGTATCAATTGAGAGAAAAATCAATAGACAATCATTATCTATAGATAGTAAAAATTTTTACGGTTTTGATATTTGGAATTGTTATGAATTATCATTCCTATCTCAAAAAAATAAACCTGAAGTTAGAATATTAGAAATATTCATCAATTCAAACTCTGATAATATTATTGAATCCAAATCTTTAAAATTATATTTAAATTCATTTAACAACAGTAATTTTGCAAATGATGATGAAGTATTGCAATTAATTCAACATGATTTATCTAAAGCTTTAAATTCTGATGTAATTCTTCATATGAAGAAATTAGAAATGTATCAAGGTAGTTGGATAACTAATTTTAACGGAACAAATCTTGATATTCTAGATGTCGAGATGAAAAATTTTTATATTGAAGAAAATATGCCTTATTTATCTGGCGAAGATATGTATGTTGAAGAAATATTATTTTCTAATTTATTGAAATCTAATTGTTTGGTTACTCATCAACCAGATTGGGGGACTATACAAATAAATTATAAAGGTTTAAAAATTCATCATAGATCATTATTGAAATATATTATTTCCTTTCGTAATCATAATGAATTTCATGAACATTGTATTGAGCAAATGTTTGATGATATTATGAAACATTGTAATCCAAATGAATTGACTATTTATGGGCGATATACAAGACGTGGAGGTATTGATATTAATCCAATACGTTCTACTAATATTTTAAAAATAGAAGAAATCAATAATTTTAGACAAATAAGACAATAATTTTATATTATGTTAACAATTTTGATTTTTTATCATTAATTTATCTTTCATGCAACAAAGCCATTATTAACTAAATTAAAAAATTTCTACTTGCTTTAATTTTTATTTTGTGGTTAGATATTTGCAATTAAATTTATTGGAGATACTTATACTCAATCAAGTTGAAGAGTTGAAATGATATCAAGAATTAATGATAAGGTAGAAAAATGCAAAATAAAAACCACCTCTCTTTAATCATCTGGATCGTCGGGCTAATCACAATTGGAGGAGTTATTGGCTCTTTAACCAAGCCAGAGATTAGCATTTGGTACAACACATTAAATCGCTCCACTCTGACACCGCCAAATTATCTGTTTCCTATTGCCTGGACTATTTTATACGGCATTATTGGAGCTTGCGGCTGGCTTATTTGGCTCAAACAATCATTACAAAAACTCACGGCCATCAAAACCTTATACGTGACCCAGCTCATTTTAAACTGGGGCTGGACCCCTTTGTTTTTCCATTACCACTTAACTGTATTTTCCCTCGTAGTTTTGGGTGCTATGGATATTCTGGTCGCCACAATAATTTGCCTAGCTTACCAAAAAATGAGAGCGGTATCGCTGCTTATGATTCCTTATCTGTCATGGATTACATTTGCAACTTACCTAAATTTTTATATATGGCAGTATAACTAAATGAAAATTAGCAATGGTGATCAAGTATAAAAAACTTAAACGTCGTATTTTGCCATGTAGACCTTTACAACTAAAGCATTAGGATATTATGAGTTACAAAGAACGAACTGGCAGAGTGATTGATTCCATAGGCAAGCATCTTGATGAAGAGGTTGAGATATGGCGCTGTTAACAAAATAATTTGAGTGATTTAGCAAGAGCAAGAGCGATAAAGCTGAGGAAAGCATGATCCATTTTATCAAACCACATAGCAATTCTTTTATTTTCTTAGTTAGAACGGCTATGATTATTAACTAAATTAAAAATTTTCTTCTTGCTTTTATTTTTATTTTGTGTTTAGATATTCACAATTAAATTTATTGGAGATACGTAATGGCAATTCAAATGGTGCATAGCCCTCAAACATCCTTAACAAAAGAACAGAAACAAGCAGTTGGATTATTATCAATTGGAACTTTTCTAGAATATTTTGATCTGATGCTATATGTTCATATGGCTGTACTTTTAAATGAATTATTTTTTCCGGAAACTGATGTATTTACAGGATCCTTATTAGCAGCTTTTGCATTCTGTACTACATTTGTATTTAGACCATTTGGTGCATTAATTTTTGGTTATATTGGTGATACTCTTGGACGTAAATCAACTGTAATTATTACAACATCTGTTATGGCTCTTGCATGTCTTACAATGGCAAATGTACCAACTTATGAAGAAATAGGTATTGCCGCTTCTATTATAGTTACAACATGTCGTATATTACAAGGTATGTCATCAGTTGGGGAAATAGTTGGAGCGGAATTATATTTAACAGAAGTTATAAATCCACCTATGCAATATCCTACAGTATCATTTATAGCTGTTGCTTCAGTGATTGGATCTACCTTTGCATTAGGAGTAGCATCACTTGTTACATCTTTTAATATGAGTTGGAGACTTGCATTTTGGATGGGAGCTGCAATTGCAGTTATCGGCGCTACAGCTAGAACAACATTGAGAGAAACACCTGAATTTGTAGATGCTAAACGTAGAATGATAAAAAAATATGAAACAGCTAATCTTGATACAAAGGAATTAGATACTAATCCTATTATAAATGAAAAGGTAAGTTACAAATCTACATTTTATTTATTTATTATAAATTGCGCGTGGCCAGTATGTTTTTATTTTGCTTACATACATTGCGCTAACTTACTTAAAGTACGTTTTGGTTATAATGCAGAACAAGTTATTCATCATAATTTTATTATTTCGATAATTCATTTAACAGGATTATCGTTTGTGAGTTATTTAAGTTATAAAATATATCCTTTAAAAATAATTAAAGTGAAACTTATTGTATTCTCACTTTTTGTTTTATTTTCACCAACTATTTTAAATAATATAACAACACCACATCACTTATTTGTATTACAGTCGTTTTTAGTGTTATTTTCTGTTGATAGTGTTCCTGCTGTTTCTATATTTTTTAGACATTTTCCAGTGTTCAAAAGATATACATATAGTAGTGTTATATATGCGTTATCACGTGGATTAATGTATCTTGTAACATCTTTTGGTATTATATTTTTAACAAAATATTGTGGTCAATATGGTTTGTTAATTCTTATGATTCCAATAAGTTTAGGATGCGCTCTCTGTTTATCTCATTTTGAAAAGTTGGATAAGTTAAAATATTCTTGTTAGAAATATTTATAGTATTATTGTTATATAGATTTTTATAACATAATTGTGTTAACATATTTTCAATTTCTTTCGATTCGAGAAATATGCTAGTAATTATAAAATTTTTTAAAGTCTCATCTACTGTTCTTTTAATACTTTCAGGGGATTTTGAATTAATAGTTTGCATGTTATGAATGCGGTCGAACATTTTAACAATTATAGAGCCTATTTTTTGTTGGATATATAATTGTTCAATTGATTCGCCTGCGGTAATTTTTGTGCCACATTCTTTTATTCGAGTTAAATCCTGTACGTGAGTTGCTATGATTTCACCAAATTCAAGCTTTATATCCTCAAATGTTAGTTCAGTATCCTCAATTGTGTCATGAAGTAGGGCAGCACAAATTA
>DYTE01000026.1 GCA_020726135.1 Rickettsia conorii | reverse complement strand
CAAAATCCCCTGAAAGTATTAAAAGAACAGTAGATGAGACTTTAAAAGATTTTATTCCAATCATAGCTACATTTGAGACAATTGAATTATTACACAAACTAACAGAATTATGTTATAAACACTTATCAAAAAAATCTAATCAAGAATACCAATATCTTAAATTTTCAAAGGGTAATTTCCAGAAACTTTCTCCAATTTTATAAAATGTAAAGTACCATAAGCAAATCCAATAGCAACTGGAACAATAATGAATAAAATTCCATATTGATCAAAATATTTTACTAAATATACAAATCCAAATGACGTAATAATATACATAAATGCTCTAGCTAAAGCATATAACCAACTGCTATATGTAAAACGTTTAAAAATGGGGAAATGTTTTATAAAGATTCCTACAGCTGGATAAGTACATGGTTTAAATATTATAAAAAATGTTTGAAACAACAATAATTGCATAGGACTAGTTACATTAGACAAGAAATATGGTATTACTAGCATAGTAAACATAAAAATCCACGATCTAAATTTAAGGATAAATAGTGGATAAATTTTATAACTAAGATAAGTTTGTACAATATCATTAAGCAATGATATAGTTACTACTATAAAATTATGATAAATAACATCTTGAGCATTATATCCAAAAGAATTTCTTAACACACTTGCACAATGTATATAAGAGAAATAAAATGTTACAGGAGCAGCACATTGCATTAAAAAATAAGTAAATGATGTTTTTGTTGAAACCTTTTCCTGAAGTATTCTATTATTTTCTAATACACTTTCATCAATAGAAAAATCCTTAAAATTTTTCTTCAAGCAACGTTTTGCATCTGCAAATTCTGCTGTTTCGCGTAAAGTAGTTCTTGCAAGGATTCCAACTACTGCAATAATTGAACCAAACCAAAAAGCTACTCTCCATTCCATTCCATAAGACATTACCAATGATGCCATTCCTAAAGCACAGAAAGCGCCTACACTAGTAAATGTTCCTATTAAAGAAACAGCTGGATATCTAATAGGTGGTTTTGTAATTTCTGTAACATATATTTCTGCACCAATTACTTCACCCATTGATGATATTCCCTGTACTATACGACATATGGTTAAAAGCCATGAAGCTGTTACACCTATTTTATCATATGTTGGAAGATTAGCCATTATAACGCATGAGATCGCCATAAGTGTTGTTGTAATAACCACGGTTGTCTTACGCCCAACATTATCACCAATGTAACCAAATATCAATGCTCCAATTGGGCGAAATACAAATGTTGAACATAGTGCAAAAGAGGAAAGCAGTGATGTAGTAAAAGCATCGCTTGGTGGAAAAAATAATTCATTTAAAAGTACAGCCATATGAACATATAGCATCAGGTCGAAATATTCTAGAAAAGTTCCAATGGATAATAATCCAATTGCTTGTTTCTGTTCCTTTGTTAGTGATGTTTGAGGATTATGCACCATTTGAGCTTTCACGAATATATCTCCAATAAATTTAATTGCAAATATCTAACCACAAAATGAAAATAAAAGCAAGTAGAAAATTTTCTTAAAAAATTTGTAATAAATTTATCTTGACAAGTTTGATTGATTATAATTAAGTAGTGTCTATGTGCATGTATTTCTATATTTTATTTTTTATAACTTGAACGGATACACAATGAAAATTGATTTAACTATAGCTGAAATTCTTAATTTTATAAAAAATAGCTAGATTGCTTGATTTAAAAAGCAGCAATTATATTGATTTTTAATATTATATTTGTTATGATCTCAAAATTGGCTAGGTAGCAAAATGGTAATGCCGGGGACTGCAAATCCTCTATTCGTCGGTTCGATTCCGACCCTGGCCTCCAAATCATAAATTTAAATATGAATTTTCTAGAATATAATGAATCAAAAAATTGCCATATAATTAGATTAAAAGTTAAGCCCAACGCTAAAACAACTCAAATTTGTGGAAATATCTCTATAAATTCACTACAATATTTAAAATTGCATGTTAAGGCAATAGCAGAAAATGGTAAAGCTAATAATGCAATTATTGATTTTTTTGCTAAATTATTAAAGATTCAAAAAACAGATATTTATATAATTTCTGGACATAATTATTCTTTAAAAATTCTCTCTATTAAAATCGAAAAAACAAATGATAATTTGAATATTTTAACAAAACTACTCTAAAAAACTATTGATAATATTTTTCTTTATCTAATGTATTTTCGCTAGCATCAACTATTAAAGTTATTGTAGCATCTCCTGTAATACTAATAACTGTTCTAATCATATCAATTATTCTATCAATACCTACTATAATTGCTACTCCTTCTATTGGTAGACCCACAGATGATAAAACTATAGGTAACATCATAATTGCACCACCTGGCACACCAGCACCGCCAATTGAACCTATCGTTGCTGTTAATATGATAATCAAATATTGATAAAAATCTAAACTAATTCCAAAGCTTTGTGCAAAAAATATTGTTGTAAGAGCTAAATATATAGCTAATCCATCCATGTTAATCGATGCGCCAAGTGGTAGTACAAAAGAAACATTTGTCTTAGAAATACCAAGTTTATTCTGGCATACATCCATAGTTGTAGCAAGTGTAGCTTTTGTGCTAGAAGTTGAGAATGCTATTAATTGATATTCTATACTTTTTTTATAAAATGGTATAGGAGAAACACGTGCAAATAGTAGAATTAATAATCCAAAAATTAAATATTGTAAAAACATAGCAATTAATACAGCAAAAATTAAATTTGACAATCCTGTTAAAATATTGATTCCTTGAGTACCAACAACCCATGCAGTTAAAGCAAATGATCCAAATGGAGAAAATTCAATTATAATTCCAATCATTTTTAAAATTAATTTTGCTATATGATCGCATCCATTTTTTATATTATTAGCTAATGGTCCCATTTTATTAAGTGTAATTGCTGTAAACATGGCAAAAAATACAATTTGTAAAAAATTGCCATTAGCGAAAGACATGAATATATTATCAGGTACAATATTTAATATAAAGTTAAAAATGTCAAATTGTTTAACATCATTTAAATGTATATTTTGCCCAAAGTCTATGTGACTATATAAACCAGGCTTTATAAATAGTCCAATTGTTAATCCAAAAAGAACAGCAAAAAAAGTTGTTATAACGAATGCGAAAACAGATTTTACTCCAATTCTTGTTAATGTTGTAGGATTTGTAATAGTTGTTATGCCGCTTACTATTGTGAAAAAAATAAGTGGTCCTATTATCATTTTAATTAGTCGTAAAAATATATCACCAATTGGTTTTACATAATTTACATATTCAGGACATATTAGACCAAATATTATACCTAGAATTAGTCCTAACATAACTTTTTGCCAAAGTTTCATTGATTTATTTTTATTAGCAATTATCATTTTGATTTTTCTCCCTTAATGCGATAAAAGATTCACAAATAAGACTCAATGCATGAATGAATTAAATTATTCATACCATTCATTATTATATTTTTTGTTTAAATTTATATCTGATATTTATTACTTGATATTTTATTAATTTTATATGATTTTAATCAAGAAACAAATATAGTTACAGTAGAATTAAAATTACTGTATTCTATAGTTGATAATAGTGTGATTATATTCTTAACCATTGCAAATAATCAGATGATCCCCCATCTATATTGCATTTTATAATTTCTGGCATTTCATAATTATGATGAAGTTTAATAATATTTTCAATTTTGTTATAATCAGATGATTTAGCCTTTATTAAAATTTTATATTCCTTTTCCATTTCGATATTATCTTTCCAAATAAAATGGCTTTCTACTTCTGAAATTTGCGAACATACGGATAATTTAATAAGCAACAATTCGGTAATTATTTTTTTTGCTATATTTTTATCATTTGTTGAAGTTATAATTAAACAAAATTCACTCATAGATTCATAATTTATTAAACTTCTACAAAACAATTTGGTGTTTCAAATAATTTAATTTTTTCTACAAAAATATCAGTATATTCTTCAAGCAACTTTGGAATTATATCAAATTTTAAATGTATAGCAATATTCTCTGCAGTAGGATTACGATCCATATAATAAATTTTTTGATTTGTTGATTGCTCTATCACATCTCCTATATTTTTATCAACATTATGCAAGATTACATTATGGTCCAAATTATTATCAATCCATCCTTTTATGATAGATTTTAATTCTCCAAAATCAATAACCATTCCAAGAGAGGTTAAAATTTTTGAAGCAATAGTTACTTCTAACACATATCTATGTCCATGTAAAAACTTACATTTGCCTCCATGATTCACAACTCTATGAGCTGCATCAAATTCTATAATTCTTGTACATTTAAAATTATTCATTTTATGGATATTTATATTCATATTAAAAACACGTTCCAAAATTATTGGAACGTTATATTAGATTTTATTTTTTATCAGTTGGTTTATTTTTAATCTCATGAACGTTATCATCCATAGCATCAAGCAACTTTTTCATTGTATCAGCATACATTTGAGTGAAGCTTGAGAAATTATTTAAATTCATTTCTAATAAAGATTTAATACATTTTTTATGACATTCTTGTAACTGAACAGTATCTCCAGACTTTAATGCTTCTTGAAAAGAATTCATACTATTAGCACTTGTGGTTTTACATAATTCAAAAGTTTTTTCTGCTTTTTGAGACATAGTTTGAAAATTTTCTGCAAAGATTTTATGTAGTGCAAACATATTTTCTACAGATTTTTTAGCGCTATCAGAAAAATTTGAAAGATCTACTTTACCCATATTTTTGCAAAATTCGCCACTCATCATAGATTTCATAAAGTCTGTATATTGATTATTCATCATCATGTATCCTCATATATATTTAAATTGTAATTAATATAAATTATATCTTAACACTTCTGTAATGTATAGTCAAACTTCATAATATTAAATATATTATAATAATAAATAATACTTAAAGAGCTGGAAATAATTAATATAACGAATTCTATTAACATATTGCTTTGAAGTAACAATTCAAATATTTGAATTTTTATAAAAAATAAAGGTGTCAGAGGCAATGAAGCATTAGAAAACAAGACTATTAATGTAAAAATTTCTAATAATTTATTATTATAATGAATTTCCATATAAGCCACTATTAAAAATAAGAATGACTTGTTGATTGCATCAATTATAATCATCCAAAGAAGTAGAGTTTGATTGGATGAAATTAAACTTACAAATATAAATAATCCTACTTGTGAACATGATGCATAAATTATTATATGTTTTAATTCTTTACTAAATAATGTAAAAATTGTTGATATTATTATTGAACCTAAACTAAAATATTTTAATATAATGCTAAAATTATTTATAAAATAATCATAATTAATGATAAAATGCATAAAACGTAATATTACATAAGTACCAACTAATGATGATATAGGGGCAATATATGTTAACAATATGCTCTGCGTCACTGAATAGCTTCTTATCATCCAAAAATGTGTAGGGAAAAAAGCAATTTTTAGTAAAGCCCCAATAAGGAAAAAACATATTGCTAAATATTTAACTTTATATTGAGTTATATCTGAAAATTTATTATAAATCTCGCTCATATTCAGAGCGCCAGTGACACTAAATAATAAAGCAATAGTAACTAGAATTAATGTTGCACCAATTGTGCCTATTATTAAATAATCAAATGATGCTATATAACTTCTTGCATCATCTCCTTGTGATATCAATACATAAGTTGATAGAGATGAAATTTCTATAAATACATAAAGATTAAATAAATCATTCGTACTAAGCATTCCAATAAATCCGGAATGTGCAAATAATAGAACTGCATAAAATAATGATTGTCTTTTTTTATCAATAGAATTTAAAATTGTTTTTGCGGTAATTTTATAACCTAATGTTAAGAAAAATAATAATAATAAATTACTAACTATAATTAGTGGCTCATTTAATCCGTCTAAAACGAATTCTATAGCTATATTTTTATTCCAATTACCAAAAACATAATGAATAGGTGAAGATATAATATATTCCAAAGAATATATAGCTAACGATAAATTAATAATAATTCCAAATATACTAATAAATCTAGCAACAATAACATATTGAAAAGTTAATATTGAAAATAAAGCAGAAATAAAACTTATTAAAACTTGTAATATAGGTAGATGCTTAATGATTTCTGGAACTATCATGATATAATTTGTCTAATTGATTTTCATTAATAGTTCCAAATCTTTGAGCTATTTTATAAACTAATGTCATACCAAGAGCTAAGGTAGCAAATCCAACAACTATAGCAGTGAGCATCAAGACTTGAGGTACAGGATTTGTATATATATTATATTCATCATTGACTATAGGAGTAATTCCATCTTTAATTTTGGAAAGACTTAAGAAAAATAATATTATAGAATTTTGTAATATGCCAATTCCCAATAATTTTCTTATATAATTTTCACTAGTTAATAGCAAAAATAATCCTAACGTAAAAATTATTAATTCAGCTAAATATATTAACATATGCAAAATATTTTCATATATTTATGATGTTTATTCTTTAAATATTCAAGCATATTAGTTTTCTTAAGTTTATATATAAAATTGAGACTAAATATCTAAATTAATAACATTTAATGCATTAGATTGTATAAAATCACGTCTTGGAGCTACAACATCTCCCATTAATGTTGAAATTATATTTTCAGCATCGTCTGTTTTATTAATTTTAACACGTAATAATGTACGAGTTGCTGGGTCAAGAGTTGTTTCCCATAGCTGCTCTGAATTCATTTCCCCAAGACCTTTAAAACGTTGTAATGATATATTTTTCTTACCAAGAGTCAATATATTAGCTAATAATTCACTAGGTAGGTAAATATCTATATTTTGGTTTTTAAAAATTAAATTTAATTTAGATTTAAATATATCGCAAATCTCACTACCAATATTACTAAGTTTTTTAAATTCAAATGATTCTAGATATTCTCTAGACAAAATTTTAGTTTCTTTCACTCCTCTAACTGATCTAGAAAATTCTGCATTATCTCCATTAATATTAAATATCCAATATGTTTTATCGAGAGCAAAATTGCGATCATTTACATTCTTTAATATAGAATTAATCAGATTTATATTATTTTTATCAAGAATTCTATCGGACAATAAATTATTAATTGCCAAATATTCTGCTATAATGGGGTTAAATTTTCTTTCAACCTGATTAAGCGCCTGAGTAAATTTAACAATTTTATCCAGCAGATCTTCTAAACTATCGCCATTTATTTTTAATTCTTCAGACTCAAGACTTAATTCTTTTATATTAGATTTAATCAGATAATCCTGTAATGCTTGTTCATTTTTTAAATATAATTCTACCTGACCTTTTTTTATTTTATATAATGGCGGCTGCGCTATATAGATACATCCTTCATCTATTAATTTACGCATATATCTATAAAAAAAAGTCAATAATAAAGTACGAATATGAGATCCGTCTACGTCAGCATCTGTCATTATAATAATTTTATGATAACGAAGTTTCTCTAGTGAGAATTCTTCTTCACCTATGCTTGTTCCAAGGGCTGTAATTAATGTACCAACTTGGTCATAAGCTAGTACTTTATCAAATCTAGCTTTTTCTACATTTAATATTTTACCCTTTAATGGTAAAATTGCTTGATATTTTCTATCTCTACCTTGTTTTGCTGTACCGCCAGCTGAATCACCTTCTACTAAAAATAATTCAGATTTTGCAGGATCTTTTTCTTGGCAGTCAGATAATTTCCCAGGTAGATTTGCAATATCTAAAGCTGATTTACGTCTTGTCAGTTCACGAGCCCTTTTTGCTGCTTCACGAGCGCTTGCTGCTTCGGTGATTTTTGTAACAATTAACTTAGCTTCATGAGGATTTTCTTCTAACCATTGGTTTAATTTATTAAGCACAATATTTTCAATGACAGGACGTACTTCACTACTTACAAGTTTATTTTTAGTTTGAGAAGAAAATTTAGGATCAGGCACTTTTACTGATAATACACAAGAAAGCCCCTCTCTTATATCTTCACCTGTAAAATTTATTTTAGATTTTTTATTCAAACCAGAAGATTCTATATAAGCTATCATTCCCCTTGTTAAAGCAGCTTTAAAACCTATAAGATGAGTGCCGCCATCTTCTTGTCTTATATTATTAGTAAAACATAATATATGTTCATGATATGAATCATTCCATTGCATTGACAGTTCAAACTGCACTAATGATTCATTATTATTAGAACTATTAATAGTGATATATTTATGTACAGCTGATTTTGACCTATCTATATATTTTAAATATTCTTCAATGCCACCTGTATAGTAAAATTCTATCGAATAAGTTTCTTCAAATCTATTATCAGTTAATAATATTCTAACTCCTGAATTTAAAAATGCCAATTCACGAAGACGATGCTCAATTGTTGCTATATCAAATTCAATAGACCCGAATGTTTCGATTGATGGCATAAAAGTAACTTCAGTACCACGTTTATCGATAGTATCACTAACAAATTTAATTGGATGAACAGATGCGCCTTCATTAAATCTTAAAAAATATTCTTTATTATTTCTCCATATTCTAAGCTCTAACCATTCAGATAATGCATTTACTACAGAAACACCAACGCCATGTAGGCCACCTGATACTTTATATGAATTTTGGTCAAATTTACCACCAGCATGAAGTTGTGTCATTATCACCTCAGCTGCAGAAATTCCTTCACCTTCATGAATTTCAACAGGAATACCTCGTCCATTATCGCTAACAGTTACAGAACCATTTTTATTCAATATCACTTTAACTAAGTTGCAATAACCAGCTAAAGATTCATCTATTGCATTATCTACTACTTCGTAAATCATGTGATGAAGACCTGAGCCATCTCCAACATCACCAATATACATTCCAGGACGTTTTTTAACTGCTTCAAGTCCTTTTAAAACTTTAATGGAATCAGCTCCATATTCATTTGAAGGTTTTAAATGTGGCATTGTTAGATCTTCTCCTTAATTATAGATTCTTATGATAGATCTAATAATATATGAAATTTATCAAAATAGAAATTATTTTATACTTAAATTATTGAATCTATATATTCAAGTACATTATTAGCATGACTCATAACATTAATTTTATTCCATATGTAAGCTATTTTGGCTTGTTTATCTATTAAAAAAGTAACTCTGTCAATTCCCATATATTTTTTACCAAACATTGATTTTTGTACATAAACACCATATTGTTCACAAATATCAGATTCACTATCTGAGATTAAAGGAAAATTTAAGCATAATTTTTCAGAAAAATCTTTATGGGAATTTAGATCATCTTTAGATATCCCAATAATTATAATATTTCTTTTATCAAACTCGGACTTAAGATTATTAAAACTACTAGCTTCAATTGAACAGCCTGGCGTATTATCTTTAGGATAAAAATATAAAATTACTAGTTTATCTTTAAAATCTGATAATTTTATTTTTGAACCATCTGCAACTTCTCCTTCAAATTCAGGTGCATCGTCTCCCACATTTAATAACATAATTAATTCTCCTAACTTAAAAACTGAATAAATTCAAAACAAATCTTGACCATTTGCTTATATATTATATTATACTATTTTGGTGAATTATTTCAGTAAATATAAGGTAAAATTATGAAAATAGCTAGTTCTCTTAAATCTTTAAAGAAAAGAGATAAAAATTGTAAAATAGTTAGACGCAAAGGTGTTGTATTAATTATTAATAAAATTGACAAAAGATATAAGGCAAAACAAGGTTAATATCCAGGTTTAGGCGTATAGTATAATAATAATTATTAAATTATATATTTGATAGTTAATTGCTATAACAAATTCAAAATCATTTTAATTTGATAATTATTAGAAATATGAAAAATAATAAAAAAAGTCCTAGAATTTTGTCTAAGGAAGATACATCATGGCCATAGTAAGTAAAATTTATTATTCATTTACAAATTCACGCAACAAATCTTATGATTAATGGCAGAATATTTTAATTAAGATTGAAATTTTTATTAATAATTACAATTTTTAATATTGTTTTAATATAAACTATATAAAAAATTATTCTGCCTAACTTCAGACAAAAACCATCTTATTATTACAAATATATACTCAATCAAGTTGAAGAGTTGAAATGATTTATTACAATTTTTTGAAAAT
>DYTE01000002.1 GCA_020726135.1 Rickettsia conorii | reverse complement strand
TTTTAAAAGCTATATCATTTGTTGGATCAAGAAATTTTGATCTAGGCATGATTTTTCTTATTTATGTTATTAATAATTTATTTCTTAGAGACAACAACTTGTGCAGGTCGTATTAATCTATCTTTAATTTTATATCCAGCTGTTATAACTGATAAAATAGTATTTTCTTCATATTCTTCATTCTGAACCTGTGATATTGCTTCATGTATATTATAATCAAACATATCTCCCATATTTGGCATTATTTGGTATAAGTGATTTTTTTGAAATACTGCAACAAGACTATTAATAATCATTTCAATACCTGTTGTATCAATATTTTTAGGAATATGTGATAATGCTCTTTGTAAGTCATCATACACTAATATTAAATTTTTTGCAAAACTAACAATTGCATAATCTTTAGCTTCCTCTACCATTTTATCAGAACGTTTTCTAAAATTCTCGAATTCTGCCATATTACGTAATAATTGATCCTGCAAAATTGAGACTTGTTTTTGCAAATTTTCTGTAAGTGCATTTTCTAAATTTTTTTCACCATTTTCAAGATTCTGTTCATTGTTGATATCTTGTTCTTCTTGTATATTTATTTCGTCATTTTTCATAATTACTCATTTTTTAATTATAACTTAATATTAATTGAAATATATATATGAGAAGATATTTTTTCAAGACTTCTTATTAAAAGAGCTTATAAAGAAACTTAATATAAAGATAAGAAAATTCACAATTGTACCTATAAATACACCTCTAAAATGATAATAAGGTGTAAAATATATTTCCCAAATTAAAAAACTTAATGCTCCAAAAAATGATGATATCATGAATAATCTTTTACTAATAATAATATTAAATAATCCAAAACAAAAAGGTATTAATATTACAGGTCCCCAAAATCCGGTAATAAATATTAAAATATCTATTATATTATTAAAATATATTGCAATTATTATTGATAAGCTTCCAATAAAAATATTTGTTATTCTAACAATCAATAATAAATTTTTATCTTT
Source organism: Rickettsia conorii (assembly GCA_020726135.1). Classification (GTDB taxonomy): domain Bacteria; phylum Pseudomonadota; class Alphaproteobacteria; order Rickettsiales; family Rickettsiaceae; genus DYTE01. The sequence continues at coordinate 73,491 of DYTE01000002.1, read as the reverse complement.
TTTTATATTAAAAATAGGAATAAAAAAATCATTAACAGCAGTGAGAGATGCGATATTTAAATCAGCATCGGCTGTTGACATGACTGCTGAAAGTAAACCTAGTATAACAATTCCTCTAAAACCTATTGGGACTATTGAATTTACAAGAGCTGGTAAAATCAGATTTGAGTTTTCATCTATTACTAAAATACTGCCAATTAAACCATTCAATGTTATAAAAAGTAAAAATATTGCTAATATACTCGATTTTATATAAACAGATTTTACAGTATTAATAGTATTTTTATTAATTAACGATCTTTGAATTAATGTTGGATATAGATTCATAACTAAGAAGCTTAATGATGTAACTAATACATTAAAACCAAGTTCATTATTTTGATTTGGAATAATAATTTCTAATGAAATTTTTTCTAATAATTGACTTATACCAACTTCTTTTATTCCAAATATTGTTATTATTGGAATAGCTATTAATACAATACAAAATTGTATAAGATTTATAATTATAATAGAGCGCAATCCACCAATAGTGCTATATATCATTAATATAGTATAACTAAATATTAATCCTAATATCCAGTTTAAATCTAATATATGTTCAAAAATATATGCACATGCACTAATTTGCATTGAAATAAAACCAATACACACGATTATACTAGCTGCTCCTGCAATATATCTTCCAGTGAGGCCATAAAATGATGTCATGATATCCCCAATAGTTTGTGCTTCTTGGTGAGCATTAATTTTGGGAATAAAATAAATAGCGACTAATATATCTATGGGTATAATCATCATTAAGGCATAGCTATAAGATAGATCCCCTTGCAACACTTTTTCTGTAATACCAAAAATTGTTCCAGCACCTACAGAAGATGTAAAAATAGTTGCAACCATTAATAATTTACTAACAATAATAGATTTATTGATAGACCCATATGTAGTAAAATTTAAATTTTTTGATTTATTATATATGCTGACAATAGGAAGAATAAGTAAATATATTAAAATTATTATTAAATCTATCGTCATCCCGCATATTTATAAAATTAAATAAGATTAATGTTGTTTTGAGCCAAGAGAATACATAAATTTGCCAACAAGAGTTTCAATATTGACAGCTGATTGTGTATATTTAATATGTTCATTTTTTCTTAAATGCTCTTCTTCCATACCAGGTACTATAGCTATAACTCTATTTCCAAGTAATCCACTAGTCACTATGTTGGCTTGAGAATCATTAGGTATTTTTATATCATCATTAAGTTTTAATGTCAGAACAGCAAAGAAATTTTGAGGATCAAGTATTATCTTCTCAACTGATCCAATTTTAATACCAGATATCACAACATTACTACCAACATTGATACCATCAATATTTTGAAAATTTGCAGTGACATTATAACCATTATTAGTTCCAATATTGCTACTATTATATGTAAATATAAAAAAACATATTGTTATAATTATTATAAAAAATCCAACTATCGTTTCTAAAATATTTTGTTTCATAATTATTTATTTAAAATTTTAATTGCTTGTTGTTTAGCTTTTACAGCTAATTCATCAGCTAATTTGTTACCAAGATTTTCAGAATGTCCTTTAACCCATTTCCAAATTATATTATGTTTTTTTGTTTCATTATATAATTCTTTCCATAAATCAACATTTTTAACAGGTTTTTTATCAGATTTAATCCAATTATTCTCAATCCATGAATAGATCCAAGATGTCATAGCTTGCTGCAAATATTTACTATCAGTGTAAATTTCAATGTTACATTTATATTTCAGAGTTTTTATAGCTTCCAACGCACCTTTAATTTCCATTCTATTATTAGTTGTTTCAAGTTCAAAACCACTAATTTCTTTTTTTATATCTTGGAAATTAATAATGGCAGCAAAACCACCTGGTCCTGGATTACCAGAACATGCGCCGTCAGTATATATCACAATATCTGGTAAATCACTATTTAAAGTCACGATTTGCCTTTAAATTTACCTAATGTAATAACATTATCACATTTATTATTGATTAGTTTTGTATCTAAATCATCTATTGATTTTAATTTTTTTTGAGAATGTTTTGTTAAAATTTCTGTATCCAATGCCATATTAAATCCATTTATATTATCAGAAATATTAAAAATTGCAGAAAATGGCACGAATATATTTTCTAAAATATTATTAAAACTAATATCAACAGAAAAACCATCATCAGAAACTATAAGATTATCAAATTGATATTCTAAAACTATTGTAATTTCATGAGGATAATATTTTTTCATCCTTTCTGACAGAATAACTAAATTATGGTCAGTCCTATAAGAAACATACAGACTAAATATATCTAGATCATTTTTTACACTTAATCTTTTTAAAATAGTTTTTATAAGTCCAATGAAAGATTCAGATATAAAATTTTGATATTGTATATTCATAATTTAAAATAATTAATTAGGAGCTTTTTCTGTTGCCAGGATAAGCCCCAAAAACCCCGTGGTGTTACGCTGCTAGAGCGCAAGTACCGGCATAACGTTTATTATCGTTTGCATTTATTGTTTTTGACCCAAGACTAAAAGTCCGGTGGTATCATACCGAGTAAAAATAAGTTTTTTATTATGCACGTCGATCCTACTTCGCCCCCATATAAATTAATTAAAATGGTGGAAGCGTCGGGTACCGCCCCCGAGTCCGTCTCATCTATTCTAAATTATGTTTATTACCATAAGTTTTAGTATTTTATTACTAAATCTGATTATATTTTAACTCAATTTTTCTAAATTGTAAATAACATATTATAATTTCTATAAATTTATTATATTATAATTCCCAATTTTTTAAATTCGTTTTTGATTTGACATTTTCAACTATTTATAGTAGTGTAATTTTAAACTTATACTACCAATCAATTAATTCATCAAACAATTTTAACATTTTATTCATTAGTTAGAATTGTGCTGTGAATTATCATAAGAAGAAATACAGATTTTCAATAACTATATAAATAAGGAGAGAAAATGGTTTTTTGTGAAATAATTAATCAAACTTCAAAGCCGATAATATTACCTAAATTACCCTACGATATTGGAGCTCTTTCTCCTTATATCACTATTGAAGCGATGGAATATCATTTAAAGCATCATAACGCATATGTTGATCGTAGTAATCTTTTATTGCAAGAATTAGAGGATTTAAAAAATAACAGTCTTGAAGATATTATCCTATATGCTCATAATAAAAAAGATAATTTATTATTTAATAATGCAGCTCAAATATGGAATCATAGTTTCTTTTTTCACTCAATGAAACAAAATGGTGGTGGAATGCCTAATGATAATTTATTGACGCAAATAATTAAAGATTTTACAAGTTTTGAATTATTTGAAGAAGAGTTCCGAAAACAAGCTATAGGATTATTTGGTAGTGGTTGGGTTTGGCTCATATATGAAAATAACAAATTATCTATCATGACTACAATTAATGCCGAAGTTCCTATTGTTAAGTCAATATTTCCTATCATTGCTTGTGATGTTTGGGAACATGCTTATTATATAGATTATCGTAATGTAAGAAATAATTTTATTACAGCTTTTATGAAAAATTTAATTAACTGGGAATTTGCTAGTAAAAATTTTGCAAATGCAATTCAATTTTATAATTAATAATAAAAGGGCTATAAATTAATAGCCCTTTTTACATCTAAAACTTCACATGAACTTTTAAATTACCTTGATGAGCAGAATATTTCTGATTATCAAAACTATAATTATAATTCACAGAAGTTTCAAGATTCTCTTTTTTCACAATATTCAAACCAGCACCTATATTAAATATAAATGGACTTTGTTTGTTTGTAGCAATTTTAAATTCTTTTGACTTTCCTGCAATATCAATTGTAGCATTTAATTGATGTATTTTTGAATGATTAAAATTATATTCACATGAAGCATGAATCTTAGGTATAATATTAAAACCATGAAAATTAATATTATTCTTCATAATATTAACACCTACAATACCGGCAACATTGGCAACAGGATTATTGGATAATATAATAGATTTAATCATCCCTTCTCCTGTTTCTTTATATTCACTAATTAAATTATCACCATATTTAAGGCCAACATAAGGAACAAAGAGAAAATCTTTTGCAACATTAATATTGTAATTTAATTTTCCTAATAAACTATAATTAAATGATTTATTATTCACATCCAATTTTTCATCAACTTTCATTTTTCTAAAATTTTCACCAGTCACTTTATTGAAAGCTAATGAAGTAATTGCTTGAAAACATAATTTAGATGTTAATGGTTTTTTGCCATAAATTGAAAATATGTTAGAATTTATATTATATTCATTATTATGTTTATTTTGATATTTAACTTTTGCATTAACATAACTATATGCTATTCCTAAAAGATTATCATTAAATGACATATCAAAACCAAGGCTTAAACCTTTCGTTGAACTGGAATATGGAGTACGTGAATCAATTTTTTCTTGTTTCCCAACACCATATAAACCACTAGCCCAAACTCCTTTTTTAATTAATGACTCATCTTCATCACCAGCTGCAGCTGCAGTAGCAAATTGATTGAAATCTAACATATCCAGCCTATCTTCCACATTATTATTATGGTGAGCGAATGACGGTAATTCAGTAATCATATCCTGAGCTATAATATTTTCATTAAGATTATCATCATCAGAATTGACATTCCCAGAAGAAACTTTTTCAACAGGTTTTTGCTTTTCAACAAATATTTTAGCAACTTTTTCTAATTCTTCTTCTTTGTCTAATTTTTCTTTTAGTCCTTCAATAGTCTTATCCTTTTCTTGCAATTCTTGAACTATGATTCGTTTTGCAAGAACTTCTTGTTGTACAGAGCTTATATTAGTATTATTATCTTCTAATTCTGAAATTTTTTCTTCAAATAATTGCTCCAAATAATATGAATCTGATTCCTCGATGGCATTAGCAAGTTCTTCAGAACATATTTCTGATGTTAACACATCAGTTAAAGAAATATATTCATCCTTATATGATGCAACGTTTTTTTTCAATCTAGAAAATTTTACAATATTTGATATTGTTCTCTCAACTCCATCACTTACAGAAATATTTGTGTTAAAATAATTATTGTTATTATTGACTACAACATTTGAACTAATATCATAACTAGTATTAGTAGAACTATGAGTTGCGTTTTTAAGATATTCTTTAAGCTCGGCATTTTCTTTTTCTAATTCTTTTAACTTTGAATTATTTAAGTTGCTGGCTTTCAGTTCTGCATTTTCTTTTTCTAATTTTTGTATTTTTGCAATCTCTTCTTCTAATTTTTCCTTTGTAGATTTAAGTTCAGTCTTTAATAGTTGTTTATTAATAGCATCATTTAGTTGTTGTTTATATGTATTTGTATTTCCCATATATTTTCTATATTCTAATGTTAAGTCATTTTCAGAATTAAATATACCTCTATCATTAAAACTATTGTAATAATAGATAGTCATTAGATCTTTTGCAATTCCAGACATTTCTGCTTCTAAAACAGAATCTTTCACCAATATACTATTATGATTAAATCTAAGCAATAAGTTATTAAAACACTTAAATACTTCCTCTTTTGTCTTTGCAAGATCCTGTCTTGATTTTTCATCAATATTTGTATTATTTAAGTTACTATCGCTCAAATCAAATGTTTGTAATACTCTCTTATCCTCTATTTTTAATGTTGTGTTCATATTATCTACTATATTATTAAACACTTTATTTGCAGCACTATTGAAAGAGTTAGTAATCTCCTTTTGTAGGTCAGCAATTTTTTGATTTTTTACAACAACAGTAAGTGTATTATTATCCAAAATTTTCTTCTTTTCGACTTCAAAGAGATTTTGTCCTTGCTCCTTATAATTATAGTGTTTTGGAACTTCTTTCAATTGGGTTTTTGTTAAAATATTTTGTTGTTCTTTATGTTCGGTTTTATCTAACATTGATGATTTTTCTACATGAGCTTTCTGTAATTTCGTATTCTGCCCTGTTCCTTTGTTTTCTAGTTTAATAAACTTCTTTTTTTCAATATTTTGTTGAGCTTGTTGCTGCTCTCTCTTGAGCATACCTGATTTTGTTACTAGTAACTTAGCATATTGAGGTTGAATTTGTTGTGATAGCTCTTCTATAGCCGTGTCTTTCTTTTTAATATTCTCTAAAACTGTGTCCAATAATAATTTTTTTTTATCCTCTACGCCCATCTGATCATATCTCTTTGCTAAAGCTGCATCATCTCCAAATACAAGAGATATCTCTGATGCATTTAGCTCTTGATTTTTATTTAATATCTCTTGCAACTGATCTTTCCTCTGCTGTGCATCTCGATATGCTGATAGACGAGCTGTTAGTTTATTCTTCGGCTCATGACTCTCATTATCAAACCTATTTACAGAATCACTATAAATCATCTGAGATACCTCTATATTTTTCATCTTATGCTTCAAGAGTAAATCGCTGATCTCCATATTTTCTTTTTTTGGATCTGTTTTTAAATCTGCGTTATTATTTATTGCTTCAATATCTTTGTTTATAAGATCATTATATTTAATTAAAGTACTCAATATGTTATTATCGTGCTGCTGTTCTACTAGTGTCGTTATATTATGCTTTGCTTCAGCAATCATCTCTAATTTTTCATTTACTGGGAGCTCCCCCGATAAGCTTGTAGCAAGTGTCTCTAATTTTGGATCTGTCGAGTTTAAGATATTTAATATTCTTTGATTTATCCCAACAATAATATTTTGTTCTATGGATTTACTAATCACATATCCCATTGGTAATTTAGAAATAGAAATAGAAGCATAGTCATCCCAATCTGCTCTTTTCACAGTCTGTATCTTGTTTTCAAAAAAATTTATCATCTCAGTTTTTGTATTTGTTTCTACCTTCACTTGTGGCGCTGACTTAATATTGTTTCTTAATTGAGTGAAGCTTGCATCATCAATCCCAACAAATGATTGTTTCATCGCAGTTAAAGATTTTATATTCTCATTGAATCTCTTAATAGTTTCTTCATTTGTACTAAACCTTTCAAAGTTACTTAACTGAATTTTTCCCTCAGTCATGACTTCCTCAGTCAACTTCATTCTAATAAGATTAATTCCCTGCATTTGACCTCCTGCTTGCTCGTTAGCTTTAACATCTATATCACTTATCATACCATCTATAAGTTGTGAATTTTCCTGATAATCTTTACTTATTGAAAATTTCTCTTGTGCCTGTTGAGACGCTTTAATAAGACCATCATATAGTGTAATAATTCGTTCTTTTGATTCAAATCCAATAATTTTTTTAATATTAGCACTATACTGCTTTAATATCACTTCTAATTCTTTTAAATTATTATTCCCTTGATTATTAAATGCAATTAATTTTGACTCTAATTGTTGTAATGGCTGTTGCGCTGGGTTTATCACACCATTATTTCCACCAAAATTAACTCCTACTGGTGCCAGAGGTATTCCTTGTAATAGTGGTGCTGGAGGTATTCCACCTAAATTAGGTGCTGGAGGTATTCCACCTAAATTAGGTGCTTGAGGTATTCCTAGTAATAGTGGTGCCTGAGGTATTCCTAGTAATAGTGGTGCCTGAGGTATTCCTAGTAATAGTGGTGCCTGAGGTATTCCATTTAACTGAGGTGCTCGTGGTATTCCATTTAACTGAGGTACAGCTGGAATATTTGGGTTTACATAAATATCAGCTCCAACAACACCAGTAACATAAACATTACTTAATATAGAGGAAACTAATAAAATCTTTAGAATATTAATTTCTTTATTGACGATCATTGATTTTTTCATAATTATTACTTATTTATTAAAATAAATTAACTATAAATATTCATAACGCCTAGAAAAACAAACTCAAGGTAACAAATATTGTTAGATTGATATCGAGTATATAGTAAATTTATTAATAGTCAATGATAATTTTAAGATTTTATTAACTATTTAGTTAATAATTAAAGTGAGATAGATTTCAAAAATATGAAATATGAGTAATCAACAATTCTTATTTTAAGTTTTTTTAAAAATATATAATTAAAATTAGAATTGTTGTAACATTATATAAGTTTTATTTATAATTACTATAATTAAATTCTAGATCTTACAATATCATCATTTTCTATCCATATTGATTCTTCTTCTACTATTTGAAATCTTTTTCGTTCAATAATTTCATTTAATTCTATTTCAGGAATATTTTTTGCCCCCAAAAATTCAAAAGCATGATATTCAATATTAAATTTCGAACATGTTTCTTCAACTGATTTTATATTAGAAATTAAATCATCTATAAATATAATTTTTTTAGGAAAATAATTTAACTTCGTTAGAAAATATTCAAGAACAGGACCTTTCTCTAAATCAGCTGTAAATATTATTCCATCTTTTAATGTTGGTATACCGCCATGATCATGGTTCATGTGATTAGCTAAAAGCTCATGTTTAAAAGGAGATAATTCTAAGAAATTTATATTGCAGGATGCAAGTTCTTTAATTCTCCATTCTACAAAATCATCAATTAATCCAAATTTTCCTGTATATAATTTTGTAAGAGCCATAATATTGAGTTTATTTGCTTTAAGAAATTTAAATATATCTACAATATTATCATCTACATAACGTATTTTTCTATTTTTAAAAATAGCACTAAAAAATTTTAATTTTTCTTCTCTTGAAATTCTTGCTTTAGTTTCAACAATTATTTTTTTTCTAATAGGGTGAGTTAATCTATAACTATCCTGGTCCATTAAAACTACTTCATCAATATCAAATAATATAAGTGTATCATTATCTGCATTCTTGATTACATTTGAAATTTCTTGAATATAATTTATAGTTTGTATGATGGAATATGTCATATATCTATTTTAGATTTTAATTAATAAGGGATTCATTAATTTAATTTATAAAGTACTAAAATAAATAGTCAAGAATATAGATATTGCAATGTCGATTTACTCAGCAATAATATAAAATATCGTACACAAATTATTTTTGTCTATTTATTTCATAATAATTATTATTCATCTTCTTCAGATTCCAATATACGTACTGTTGAAACATAATTACCTGATCTAAATTGGCTTTTTATTCTATTAATATCATTTTCACTAACTCCTACAGATTTTAAAATAGCTCCACCAATTTGTAAACCTGTTTCATAATTTTCTGGTATGATGATATCAGCGCCGCTATCATAAAATTCACGAGCATTATCAAGATTTTTTAATCTTAAAATAGTTTTTAAATCTGGATAATAATTATTTATTGTTTTCAATGATTTCTTGACAGTGACTTGATTATTCATAGTTAATACTACAGCTAAAGCTTTTTCCATACCAACAGCTTGTAAAGTTCCTACCTGACATATATCACCTTTAAAAATTGGTAAATTATTAGCACGTTCTGCATTCACTATTTCATCATTCACATCAAGAATCACATAATTTAATCCTTGAGCTTCAAGTATTCTTGATATCATTCTGCCGATACTACCAAATCCACCTATAATAACATGATTTGTTAAATCCCTAGTACCAAATTCCAACACATCTAAAGGAGATTTTTGTATTATATTATCTATTTTTTCAGATAATTTTTGCCCTAATGCTGCAATTAAAGGTGTGCTTGCCATAGTACATGCAACAATCAAAAATAATAAATTTGCTGTATTTTCTGGTATTACACCAGTTTCTTTACCTAAGCCAAATAATACAAATGCAAACTCACTACCTTGTGATAATAACAATCCTGCATGGATTGAAACACCTTTACTAAATTTAAATAAAATGCAAAAACAAGTAATTATAAAGCTTTTGACGAAAATTAAAGCAATTGAAAATGTAATGATTGTTGATAATTGATTATATATCTCAATCACATCAATATTCATTCCAACTGTCATAAAAAACAAACCAAGAAATAAGCTTTTAAATGGATAAATACTTTCTTCGGCTTGAACTCTAAAATCAGTTTCTGCAACTAAAATACCTGCTACAAAAGCTCCCAAAGCTAGAGACAAGCCAAAATATTCAGTTGCCCAAGCAGCTGATAAAACTACTAATAAGGTCATAGAAATTGGTAATTCGCTATTATCTCCATTATCATAAGATATCATTCCAAATAAAGGTCGTAGGAATAATCTTCCTGCAATAAAGATTGCTAATAAGGCTATAACAGCTTTAACAAATGCAAGGCCTAAAGCACTAGCCAATGATGTCGTGCCTGTCCCTGCAAGCAAAGGAACAATCACAAGAAGTGGAACTACAGCTAAATCTTGTAATAATAATATAGCGAGTGCTATACGTCCAATTTGAGTTGATTGACTACGCGTTTCTTCTATAACTTGCATTACAATTGCAGTAGATGATAATGCAAGTCCACCTCCTATAATTATTCCAACACTATTATTGCCAGAAATTAATGCATATCCTGAAGCTATAACAATTGAGGTTGTGATCACCTGAAATGAACCAAGACCAAAAACATATTTTTTCATTGCAATTAATCTAGAAATAGAAAGTTCAAGGCCTATAGCAAATAGTAAAAAAACAACACCAAGTTCTCCTAGCATTTTTGTTTGACTATAAGTAATAATTTTAAATCCATGATCACCTATAACAGTACCAGCAATTAAATAACCAATAACTGGACTTATATTAAGACGTTTTAATGTCGAAACAACAAATACTGCAACTCCTATTAAAATAATTACGTTAATTAGAATATGATCTGCTTCCATTGATACCTTTTTTAAAGATTGTTGTATTAGTTAATGGTTTTTAACTACTAAAAACTATATAAACTTATATTATATTTTAAAGAAAATTTAAATATTAATTTTTAGTAGAAATGGTTATTCTTTCAAAGAAATGTAAAATTTATCTAACTTGCCACAATTGTTCTAAATTAACAATATTGCGAGCATCATCACAAAAAATATTTACAAGAATAGCACCAGCATCAATCAACACCCATGAAGAATTTTGCAACCCTTCGGTATGTGTAGTAATTTTATAATCATGTTTAAGAGATAAGGCTATATATTCAGCAATTGAAGATATATTTTTTATCGAACGACCATTTGCAAATATTACAGATTCAATATCACTATTTTTAGGATTAATTATCTCAATATTTTCAGCCTTCTTTTCATCTAGTAAAGTTACTATAAATTTTTCTAAATATTGTGTATTATGTGTCATAAATATTTCCATTAAAATAGGTAGTTAAGCTAACACATCATGATATAAGTTTGATATATCTGGTAGTTCGGCATTTAATGCAAATTCTTCTGCATCATTTAAAATATTTTTTATAGATTTTTCGTAGGTTTTTATTTCATCCTCAGTAGCATAATTATATTCTAATAATTTATTTCTTGTATGGTTTAAAACATCTAATTCTTTATATTCTTCAACCTCTTCTTTAGAACGATATTTTGCAGGATCAGACATTGAATGACCTCTATATCTATATGTTTTCATTTCTAATATTAATGGACCATTATTGTTACGTACAAATTCTGTTGCATACATTAGAGCTGCATATGTTTCTTCAAGATCCATACCATTCACTCTAATTCCATTAATTCCAAATGATTCACCTTTTTTATATAGATCAGTCATATAAGTTGAACGTGCAACTGATGTTCCCATTGAATATTCATTATTTTCTATAATATATATTACTGGCAATTTCCACAAGGCTGCCATATTAAATGATTCATAAACTTGACCTTGATTTATTGCGCCATCGCCAAGAAATGTAAAACATAAATTATTTGTTTCTTTATATTTTTCCGCAAATGCAAGACCTGTGCCTAATGATACTTGAGCTCCAACTATTCCATGTCCACCGTAAAATTTATTTCTAGCATCAAACAAATGCATAGATCCTCCTTTACCTTTTGAACAACCTGAATCTTTACCTAATAATTCAGCAAGTACATATTTTGCTTGAGTGCCAGCTAAAATAACATGTGCATGACAACGATAACTTGTGATGATGCTATCATCCTTATTTTTTACAATATAAGTTGCTGCTGCGACTGCTTCTTGCCCAATATATAAATGACAAAATCCTCCTATTAAACCTCTACCATAAAGATTACCAGCTTTTTCTTCAAATCTTCTAGTCAATAATATTTTTTTATAAGCATCTATATATTGATCTTTTGATAATTTATATTTTTCTTTATCAATCATAAATTTGTTTAATTATTATATGTTCATTGATTATTATCTTTCATATTTTTCTGATTTAACTATAAATGACCTTACTATATATAGCATAAACATTAACATAAACCAACATAGTATGCTTTTTCCAGCCAAAGACAAGTTACAATTATTACCAAACATTTGTTTATATAGCAAATAAGCACATGAAGTGAAAGCAATTGGAGCAACTATAAATAAACCAGGACATTTAAATGGTCTTGCAGCATCAGGTAATTTAAAACGAAATAAGAAAACAATAATCACAACAAATATATAATCAACAAGAGCACCCATAGATGATAATTGAGTTAATAATTCAGTTGAACAAAAGCCACTAAGTATCATTGCTAAAAGAGCAAAAGCAATGATTGTAATATAAGGACTCTCATATTTAGGATGGAGTTTTGCAAAAGAAGTTGGTAGTAAACCATCCCTTGATATTACATAAAAAATACGTGAAGCACCATAAATATTCATCATCAAAACTGTTGTCATACCACAAACAGCACCAGTTGCGACTATTGCTGAGCCAATATTACTTTTGTTAATGCTAAGCGCGTGTGCAAGTGGCTGATCATTATCTAATGAAGCAAATGGTACTATACCAGTTAAAAGACCACCCATAATAACGTAAACAATAGTTGATATTACAAGAGATCCGATGATTCCCACCATCAAATCACGTTTTGGATTTTTACATTCTTCAGCCGCTGTTGCTAATGTCCCAAATCCTGTAAATGCAAAAAATAATATTGATGCACCAACAACAACATTATCAAACCCAAAAGGAGTAAAATTTTCCCAATTTGTTGCATCAAAATGTGGTGTAGCAGATACTACAAATGCAAATATTGCGGCCATTTTTATGAAAACTAAAATCGCATTTAATTTTTTACTATCTTTTGTACCTAAATATAATATAAAAGATACAAATAAAGTTATAATTATCGCTGGTAAATTAACTATACCACCATTTGCAGGAACTGTTACTAATGATTTTGGTAAATTTATTCCAGCTGACTGTAATATTCCTTGCATATATCCAGACCAACCAGCTGCAACAACACCTGATGCAAAACCCAGTTCTAATATTATAACACTACCTATAAGCCAAGCAAATATTTCACCAAAAGCAACATATGAATATGTATAGATACTACCAGAAGTTGGTAACATTGTTGCAAGTTCTGTATAAGCAAGAGCAACAAAAATACATGTAAGGCCTGCTATAATATATGACAACATAACAGCTGGTCCTGAATATTTTGCGGCTACAACACCTGTGACTACAAAAACACCAGTACCAATAATAGCGCCAAGACCTAATAATATTAGATCAAAAGATGTCAATGTTTTATTTAATTCGCTAGAATTACTAATATTCCTAACAGAATCAAATGACTTTTTCTTAAAAAAACTCATTATTCTTACCTCAAATATCGTATAATTTAGGTATTATTTAACTATTTTAATATCCTAACATCTAATTATATACTATAAATAAATTTTTGACTATATACTTGAGCTTGATAAACAAGAGAAGATTGATGTTGTAATTATTTCGAATATATATTCTATATTAGTTTTATGACATTCTAGCCATGGCATTTTTCATAAAATTTTCAGGATCCATACCTACCATTTTTTTCATCATTTTTGCAATTTGCATATGTTGCTTTAGTAAAACATTAATCTCATTTATAGGTCTGCCAGCCCCTAAAGCTATACGTTTTTTACGAGAAGCATTTAATAAATTTGGATTTTTTCGCTCGACTGGCGTCATGGAAAGAATAATGGCTGTTTGATATGTTAATATTTTACTATTAAGTTTATCTTCTCCAATTTTACTCATGAATGAATTTGCCCCAGGTAACATTCCTATTATTTTAGTTAATCCACCCATTTTTGTTATGCTACGCATATAGGTTAAATAATCATTTAAATCAAATATACCTTTTTTTAATCTTCTTGTTGCTCTTTCTGCTTCATCTTTATCTACAGCTTGTTCTGCATTTTCAACAAAAGAAACAATATCACCCATATCTAAAATTCTTGAAGCAATACGTTCAGCATCAAATAATTCTAAATTTTGTAATTTTTCACCAGTACTTAAGAATTTAATGGGTTTTGATGTAACTTGTTTTAGGCTAAGAGCAGCACCTCCTTTTGCATCGCCATCAATTCTGGACAATATAATCCCTGTAATTCCAAGCTTTTCATTAAAATTGCTTGCTGTTACAATAGCATCTTGACCTGTCATAGAATCTATAACCAACATAGTTTCAGTAGGTTTGATCATATCTTTGATTTTTGAAACTTCTTTCATCATTTCTTCGTCAATCTGCAATCTTCCTGCTGTATCATATATTACAACATCATAACCAGATAATTTTGATTCAGATAAAGCTCTCTTTGTAATGTCAAGAGGTTTTTGAGACTCTATTATTTCTAAGCATTTCACATTTATAGATGCACTTAATATAGCAAGCTGTTCTTGAGCAGCTGGCCTATAAGTATCAAGTGATACTAATAATATTTTCTTATTTTGATTTTTAAGGCGTAATGCAAGTTTTGCACTAGCTGTTGTTTTTCCACTACCTTGAAGTCCAACCATTAAAATATTAACAGGACTTGCGCTATTAAAATTTAATTTCAGTTCTTCTTCTGTAGAAGATAAAATCTCGATTATCTCATCATGTATGATTTTTATAATCATTTGCGCAGGAGAAACAGATTTAATAATTTCAGTACCTACTGCTTTTAATCTAATTCGTTCAATAAAATTCTTTACTACAGATAAGGCAACGTCAGCTTCTAAAAGAGCTATACGTATGTCATGCATTACATCATCTATATGAGATTCAGTAATAACACCTTTGCCTTTTATTTTATCAAAAATTTTACTAAGATTTTTAGATAGAGAACTGAACATATGAGTTAAACTTTATTAAAATATCAATCTAATAATAATATGTTTTTTGTATTAGACTGTCAAGAAATCATAATATGTAAAAATCATTGTAATTAAATAAACTTTTTGTAATAAAAACTTTATAAAGAGGCATAAATCCGTTCTATCTTATTGACATACTATATATTTATGTACTAGACTTATTAATAGTTTAATTCTATTAATAATCTATATAATTATGTGTTTAAAGTTACTTTTGATTTTAAAAACATTTATTTTGAATCAAATTAATATTTATAAAGAAAATATATCTAAAATTACTGATAATGATAAAAAAATCATGGATCAAAAATTTTTAAATGTAAAATATTTTTCTAACAAGCAACATAAAAATTATCAACAATATGTTTTAAAAAAAAATATAGTGAAACTAGGTTCTATATATAAAATATCTTCGCAAGAGATATTGAAAATTAAAAATAATAATTCTATAGACATTGCTAAAAAAATCGTAAAAAAAAATATAGAGAATAAAAAGAAAAAAATTTGCCAAGATTTATATGATCAAATAATAGAAATTACAAATAATAGTTAAAAACCTGTTTAAAAAAAGAGAGTTTTTAAATCTATTGAAAATACTAGATTTTTTAATATTTTTCTAGTATTATTACACACCAGAACATAATATTTGTGGATCCGAAATAGTCAATTTTTATTAACACTACTATAGTTAATAATATTTAAAGTAAAATAAAATAAATATATTAAATCATAAGCTAATGTTAAATTCATAAATAATTTTTTATAAATAAAACATTGAAATGTTAAAAATTAATGGATGAAATTTTGTAAATAAAATCAAATTATCCTAGATTCAAATATAAGATTTTTATTTAAATAGCTGATTTAGGAATAATAAATTTAAATAGGATATATAATGGTAACCAAAAATAAAAATAATATCACTTCAACAATGAACACATCCTTAGATAGATTACCAAAATTTGGCACATCTTCGATTGATCATATAGTTGAATATGATGATGATGATGAAATTATCTTGCAAAATGGTAATAATGAATTGAGTTTACTCAATACTCATAACGATTCAGATGAAATGTTAGAAACTGATATTGTTGAAACAGAAGGTACTGGTGAAGATCCTGTTAAAGCTTATCTAAAAGCGATGAGCGGAGTGGAGCTATTATCTAGAGAAGATGAGGCTAAAATAGCAAAATTAATTGAAGAAAGCCATGATACTACAATTAAATCATTATGTAAAAATCCAATAGCATTAAGATTATTTATAAAATGGCATAATCTTCTTGCAAATGACCGTATGCATATTCGTGATTTACTCGAATTAGATACTAATGTTGTCCAAGAAACGGAGGAAGATCTTTCAGAAAATGATGATGATAAAGATGAAGACAATGAAATACAGGAAACATCTTTATCAGCTAGTGAGTTAAAAATACTCAATAATATGATAGATAAAATGAGCAAAATTTCTAAAATGTCAGAAAAAATGCTGAAAAAAATAAAAGAAAATTATATTAACTATCCTAAATTATCTAAATTAGATGATACTCAAGAATATCAAAAACTTTTTGATAGTTTGGTTAAGGAAGTTTCTGAAATACATTTTCACCCCAAAAGAACAGAAGAAATATTAGAAAAAACATATGTTATTAATAAAGATTTGATTAATAAAGAAAGATCTCTACTTAAAATAGCAGAACAATATATTACACGCCAAGATTTTTTAGATGGATATACAGGAAAGATCATTAATGATGCATGGCGCAAAGAAATGATTCAATCAAAAAAAATTGGATGGATTGAATTCTTAAAAAAAGAAGCAAAGTTAGTAGATCAAATAATACGTGAATTCCAGCTTATTGAAGAAAAAATAGATATGCCTGTTTTAGAATTCAAAAAATTAGTAAATTCAATTCAAAAATGTGAACGCCAAACGTTAAAAGCTAAAAAAGATATGATAGAAGCTAATTTGCGTTTAGTCATATCAATAGCTAAAAAATATGCAAATCGTGGTTTGCAATTTTTAGATTTAATACAAGAAGGCAATATCGGTCTCATGAAAGCTGTTGATAAATTTGAATATAAACGTGGATATAAATTCTCTACTTATGCCACTTGGTGGATAAGACAAGCTATTACAAGGGCTATAGCAGATCAAGCTAGAACAATTAGAATTCCTGTTCATATGATTGAGACTATCAATAAAATAGTACGAACATCTAGACAAATGCTTAATGAGAAAGGATATGAACCATCTCCAGCTGAAATTGCAGAACGTCTATCTATGAATATTCAGAAAGTAGCTAAAGTAATGAAAATAGCAAAAGAACCTATTAGTTTGGAAAATCCAGTAGGTGATGATGAAGGTGGTCAATTAGGTGATTTTATTGAAGATAAAAATGCAGTTTCCCCAATTGATGCAGCAATTCAATCTAATCTACGTGAAATTACAACACGTATACTTTCTACATTGAATATTAGAGAAGAAAGAGTTTTACGTATGAGATTTGGAATAGGTATGAATAGCGAACATACTCTTGAAGAAGTTGGAAAAATGTTTAAAGTTACAAGGGAACGTATTAGACAAATTGAAGCAAAAGCATTGCAAAAACTTAAACATCCTAGTAGATCTAAAAAACTTAAAAGTTTTAGAAGTAGTAATCAAGAAATTTCTATGGAAGATACTGTCCTTAACGACTAGAATTCTTAATTTATAGGATAGTTAATTTTATTCAAATTAATTGTCCTTAATTGAACTTTGTATCTTATTTGGTTTTTGGTGCATAAATTTAAATTTGTCACTAAAATAAAAATTAGTTACCATATGAACTGGTACAGATAATGTTTAATATAAAATAAGAATTGTGATGATAAGATTTATAGAATTGTAATAAAAATTATGCTATTCTGTGTGGATTAGTAAATAAATAGTTACAATAATGAATTCTTACATATTTTTTTTTGGAGAAAATCTTGATCCTAAAATAGTTGGTAATAAAGGGGCTGGTTTAAGTCATATGGTAAATATGAACTTACCTGTACCTAGTGGGTTTACATTATCAACAGATCTATGTAATTATTATTATAAAAATAATTTTACTTTTCCTCCAAATTTCAGAGAAGAGTTACAATCAGCAATAAAAAAATTAGAACAAATTACTGGTAAAATCTTTGCAGTTACAAATTCAAATCAATCTCCATTATTAATTTCAGCGCGTTCTGGTAGCAGCGTTTCGATGCCTGGTATGATGGAAACTATTTTAAATCTTGGCATTAATGATCATATATGTGAAATATTAGCTCATGAACAAAATAATAGAAATTTTGCTTTAAATTCTTATATATGTTTTTTAAAATCATACGCATCTATTGTTCTATCTATTGATTCTTCTAAAATTTCACATTTAGATAATGTAAATTTACTTAAAGATCTAATAAAACATGAAGAGCAAATATTACCAATTGATTTATATGATCAGCTTGAGCTTGTAATTGAAGCTATCTTAAAATCCTGGATGAGCGCTCGTGCTATTACATATAGAAAAATACATAATATAGATAATTCATTAGGGACAGCTGTTAATATTCAAATGATGGTTTTTGGGAATATGAGTGAAACATCTGGTACTGGTGTTGTTTTTTCCAGAAATCCTTCAACAGGTGAGCAAAAAATTTTCGGTGAAATAATTTTTAATGCTCAAGGTGAGGATATTGTATCTGGTGTAAAAACACCAATTTTAATTACAGATAAATCAATAGAACCAAAAATTTTTACTCAATTGACAGATATTTGCATTAAATTAGAGAAATATTATAAAGATGTACAGGATATAGAATTTACAATAGAAGAATCAGAGCTATATATATTGCAAACTAGAAATGCACAAAGAACTATTGCAGCTTCTATTAAAATAGCTGTAGATATGCATATATCAGGATTAATCTCTAAAGAAGAAGCATTAATGAGGATTGATACTAAATTATTATATCAATTATTACATGCTAAAATATCTGATAAAAATATTATAGAACCTATTAGCTTTGGAATTGCAGCATCACCTGGTGCTGTTATTGGTAGAATTATATTATCCAAAAAATCTGCAATCGAAATGCTTAATAAAAATCCAGATATTCAATTAATTCTAGCGAGAAGAGAGACAAGCGCAGAAGATATTGAACTTATGAATATGTCAAAAGCTATCATCACTGCGAATGGTGGTGCAACTTGTCATGCTGCTGTAGTATCAAGAGGCATGGGAATTCCAGCTATATGTGGCATATCTGAATTAATAATTAACCAGCACAACAAAACTATATTGCTAAATAATATTCTACTTCATGAAGGAGATATAATAACTATAGATGGAGCAAATGGAAAAATATATAATGGCTCAATTAATCTAGTTATGCCATCAATAAATAAAGAATTGGAAATTATTTTATCTTGGGCGGACGAAATTTCAAACATGAAAATATGCGCTAATGCTGAAACTATTTTAGATAGTACAAAATCGATATTATTTGGAGCTCATTCTATTGGATTATGCAGAACCGAGCATATGTTTTTTGAAGCAAATAAAATTTTATTAATGAGAAAAATGATTTTAGCAACTAATGAAATAGATAGAAATAATGCAATTACTGAATTACTTCCTTTACAAGTAGAAGATTTTAAATCATTATTTAATATAATTGGCAATAAATCAATTAATATACGTCTTTTAGATCCTCCCTTACATGAATTTTTACCTTCAGAATATCATCAATATAAAGAAACAAATCCTATGCTGGGACATAGAGGTGTAAGACTTGCTATTACTTATCCTGAAATTTATGAAATGCAGATAATTGCAATTTTTACAGCTGCTTATGAAGTAGGACAAGATACTAATATCGAAATTATGATACCTTTTGTCAGCACTATAGAAGAAATTAGGATATTAAAACAATTAGTTTTAAAAATAGCTGATAAATTTGAAAAACAATATAATTATAAAGCTAGATATAAAATTGGTACTATGATAGAATTACCAAGAGCTGCTTTCATAGCATATGATTTAGCTAAAGAATTAGATTTTTTTAGTTTTGGTACAAATGATCTCACTCAAACAACTTTTGGTATTTCACGAGACGATGGTGCAAAATTCATTAATAATTATATAGAAAATAAAATTTTTGAATATGATCCATTTGTTTCAATAGATGAAATTGCTGTTGGTACATTAATGCAAATTGCTATAGCTAGCGCTAAAAGCGCTAAACCGAAATTAAAAATATCAGTATGTGGAGAACATGCAGGTGATCCTAGATCAATAGAGTTTTTTCATAAACTTGGCATTGAATATATTTCATGTTCTCCTTATAGAATATTTACAGCTAAAATAGCAAGCGCACAAGCAAAAATTAAGAATGATTATGACAGAATATAGAAAAATTATTTCACAAAATAAAAAAGCATTATTTAATTATTTTATAGAAGAACGTTTTGAAGCTGGAATCGTACTTTGCGGAAGCGAAGTTAAATCAATACGTGCACGAAAAGTGAGTATTGAGGATAGTCATGCTGAAAATCAAGCTAATGAAATATTATTATATAATAGCCATATAGCTGAATATGATAAAGCTAATAGATTTAATCACAATACAAGACGTCCTCGCAAATTATTATTACATAAGAAAGAAATAAGAAAAATAATAGGTAAAATTCGTATTAAAGGCTATACATTAATAGCATTATCTATGTATTTTAATGCACAAAATAAAGTAAAAGTTGAACTTGGCATAGCAAAGGGTAAACAATTGCATGATAAACGTCAAACTATTAAAGACAGAGAATGGGAGCGTGAAAAGTCACGAACATTGTCTAAAGCTATGCATAGATAGGAATGTTGATATTTCTACAACATGATTTATTTATATTAATATATAAAATAAAAATTAAGTGACTAATATAATGCAATATTGTACATTCATGGAGCCTATCGCTAGACTCCATGTTTGATATGTATCTTGTGATTTTGATATGTATCTTGTGAGGAATCAAGTTTTGCAAACTTGCATTTCGTGGACTACAAACTAAGTATTTGACCTGTTGTTCTCTAACCACAACAGGCAATACTTAACCTTATATAAAATTTTTAGAATATTGTCATTAATAAATTCTAATATATTATTATTTATTTTACAAATGTGACAAAATTATTCACTTACAAATTCATTTAACACAGAGATTCATGAAAATTAAAGAACAAATAATTTATTATGAAAAATATTTACTTTGATCATAATGCCACAACGAAAATAAGAGTTGAGGTTAAGCATTTAATTAATTCTATGATGGATGATTATCTAAATCCATCATCTGTTCATAATCATGGTAGATTTGCTAAATCTATTATAGAAAATTCAAGAAATAAAATACTAGAGTTACTTTCTCTATCATATAGACAATATGATGTTATTTTCACTTCTTCAGGTACTGAGAGTAATAATCTTATAATTAATAATTTTAATGATGCTGATATTTTTATATCTAATATAGAACATTTATCTATATTCGCTTATAATAATGCAGCAAATGTTAAAATTATCTCAGTTGATGAAAATGGTTTATTAAACTTATCGCACTTAGAAGAATTGCTAAAAAATAGTAATAATAGCAAAAAACTTGTATCAGTAATGTTAGCCAATAATGAAACAGGTGTGATTCAGAATATGAAAGCTATATCTGATATTTCACATAAATTTGCTGCTATTCTTCATAGCGATATTATTCAAGCTATTTGTAGAATAAATATAGATATTTCCGATTTAATGATTGATATTGCTACAATATCATCACATAAAATAGGTGGAGCATTTGGTACTAGCGCAATTATTGCTAAATCAAATATTATTACAAAATCAATGATTATAGGAGGAGGACAAGAAAAGAACATCAGATCTGGTACTGAGAATATAATTTCAATAGCAACATTATCTAAAGCTTTCGAATTGGGAATGGGAGCACAAACAGAATATTTTTATAAAACAAGAATATTACAACAAAAACTTGAAAATAGTTTGAGTAAATATTCAAATATTAGTATATTATCAAATAAAGCTAATAGACTTCCAAATACAAGCCTTATAATAATACCAGGTAGTGATTCTCAGGAGAAACTTATAGGATTTGATCTTCGTAATATTGCAATTAGTTCTGGTTCAGCTTGTTCATCTGGTAAAATTGGTAAATCACATGTTGTGGAGGCTATAATTGGCAAAAATTATAATGGATCGGGAATTAGAGTATCTTTCAATATAGACAATAATTTAGAAGAAGTAGAATTTTTTATAAAATCATTTAAAGAGATATATAATATTTATGACTAATAAACTTGATGAATTAAAAGAAAAATTAATGTCAAAAGGACTAACTATTCCTCTATATTTTGACTATCAGGCAACAACTCCTATGGATCCAAGAGTTCTTGAAAGCATGATGCCTTATTTTACTACAAAATTTGGTAATCCTCATTCGCGCAGCCATTCTTTTGGTTGGGAATCTGAAGCTGCTGTTGAATCTGCTAGAAACTCTATTGCGCAATTGATAAATTGCACTCCTAGTGAAATTATTTTTACATCAGGTGCAACAGAATCTAATAATTTAGCTATAAAAGGATTGGCAAAATTTTATGGTGATAGAAAAAATCATATAATTACATTAGTTAGTGAGCATAAATGTGTTTTAGATGCATGTAGACATTTAGAACAAGATGGAATTTCTGTAACTTATTTACCTATAAAATCTAATGGTATTGTTGATCTTGAGTTATTAGCTAATGCTATGAATGAAAAAACTATGTTAGTTTCTATTATGGCAGTTAATAATGAAATAGGTGTGATTCAACCCATTAAGGAAATTGGCAAAATGTGCAGAGAAAAAAATATATTTTTTCATAGCGATATTGCTCAAGCATTTGGTAAAATTCCAATAGATGTAGAAGAAATGAATGTAGATTTAGCTAGTATATCTGGTCATAAAATATATGGTCCAAAAGGTATTGGAGCTCTATATGTACGTAAAAAACCAAGAGTAAGACTCTCTCCTTTATTTAATGGTGGTGGGCAAGAAAGAGGTATGAGATCTGGTACATTACCAACAGCTTTAATTGTTGGTCTTGGCAAAGCAGCAGAGATAGCGATGACTGATATGCAAAAAGATATGGATCATGTGACTAAATTATCAGATATGTTATTTGCAAAACTGAAATCAGAAATAGCTGAAATATATTTAAATGGTGATTCTGTTTCTCGATATAAAGGTAATTTAAATATTAGTTTTTCTTATGTTGAAGGTGAGTCTATTATTCTAGCTATTAAAGATATTGCTGTATCATCAGGCTCTGCATGCACATCATCATCTCTTGAGCCATCTTATGTATTACGTGCAATGGGTCTTCCTGATGAAGTAGCACATACCTCAATTAGATTTGGTATAGGTAGATTCACGTTAATAGAGGAAATTGAATATGCTGCAGAACTTATTATATCAAAAATTCAAAACTTAAGAAATTTAAGTCCATTATGGGAAATGGTCCAAGAAGGTATTGACTTAAGTCAAATTAAATGGATCTGAGATTTTATTATGTACTCTGTGTTTAAAACAATAACTTACACAAAGTACATTAACAAGTCTTAATTAAACTTTCATGATCTCCACTTCTTTTTGTTTTATAATATCGTCAATTTTTTTTGTAAAATCATCAGTAATTTTTTGTATTTCATCAGATAAATTATGATGCTCATCTTTACTAATTAAATTATCTTTTTCCATTTTTTTTAAATCTTCATTTGCATCTCTTCTGACATTACGAATAGATATTTTACTATTTTCTGCATATTTATGAGCAAGTTTGACTAATTCTTTTCTTCTTTCTTCAGTTAAAATTGGCATTACCACTCTAATTAATTGTCCATCAACATTTGGAGTAACACCCAAATTAGCTTCTACAATAGATTTTTCAATTGCTTTAACTAATGCTTTATCCCAAACTTGTATTGCAATTGTTCTAGCATCTGGTGTAGTTAAACTAGAGACTTGATGTAAATGCATACGTTCTCCATAAGCTTCAACTGTTACAATATCTAAAAAATTAATTGATGCTCTACCTGTTCTAAGGCCTTTCAATTCATGATCTAAAACTTTCAATGAATTTGTCATTTTATCATTTAATTCTTTTTTTAATAGTGATTTATCCATAGTTTATTCCTCAATTTTTGTATATTCGCCTTGATTATTAATTATTTTAGCAAAATTGCCCTTTTCCTTAATAGAAAAAACAATTATTGGTAATTTATGTTCCATTGCACTAGCAACAGACGACATATCCATCACAGATAGATTATTTTGTAAAATTTCTTTATATGTTATTTTATTATATTTTATAGCATTTGAGTTTGAGACAGGATCAAGATCATAAACTCCATTAACTTTTGTTGCTTTTAATAATAAATCGCAATTCATTTCAATGGCACGAAGCACAGCGGCACTATCTGTTGTACATAAAGGATTGCCAGTTCCGCCAGCAAAAATAATGCATATATTTTTTTCCATATATCTCAATGCTTTGTCTCTTGAATAAGGTTCACAAATATCAATCATATGAATTGGAGATAAAACACGAGTGGTAATTGATAATGATTCAAATATATTTTTCATTATCAGTCCATTCATGACAGTTGCTAACATTCCAACATGATCAGCAGACACACGATCTAAAAAAAGATCTTTAGACATGGAACCACGATAAATATTTCCACCACCAACAACTACGCACACTTGAATTCCCATTTTTTGGACTTCCAATATATCATCTGCTATTTGCTTAATAATTTCATATGAATGCCCAAATTCCTTATCGCCCATTAGAGCTTCTCCTGATATTTTCAGTAAAACTCTTTTATATTTCATAATATTACTCAATAAATTATTCTATTAATTTAGCATATTTATGAAATAATTGCCACTATATCATTTGGAAGATTGGAATTAAACTCCATAATATTATTTTTTGTGGGATGAATAAATTGAATATAAAACGAATGAAGAGCTTGACGTTTGAAATTTTCTAGCTTTTGTTGCAATATATTAGTACTTTGTAAAATTTTACGACTATTATGACCATATGTTTGATCTCCGACAATCGAATGTTTTGAATTACTTAAATGTACTCTAATTTGATGAGTACGACCAGTCTCAAGCTTACATTCGACCATTGAAATTGCACCACTATAAAATATATCATCAGTATTATAATGAGTGATAGCATGTTTACCACCCACGTCTAGAGTGCACATTCTTGTCCTATTCAAGGGGCTACGACCTATATTTTTTACAATAGTTCCAGAAAGTGGATTCATCACTCCCCAAATAAGAGCCTTATATTTACGAACAATTATCCTAGTTTCAATCTGATTTGCAAGATGTTGATGAGCATAATCATTCTTTGCAACAACCATAAGACCTGATGTATCCTTATCAAGCCTATGAACTATACCAGGTCGCTCTCCATCACCAATATTTGACAGATTAGTTCTGCTAATCAATGCATTAACTAATGTATCTTCATAATTACCAAAACCAGGATGTGTGCACATGCCAGCTTCTTTATTGATTATAATCAAATCATCATCCTCATAAATAATATCAAGAGCAACATTACTTGGTATTAAATTAATAGGTTTTTCATATTTCTCAATATTAATATTTATAATATCGCCTGGTTTTACTTTAAATGAAGCATCTGTAATAATAACGTTATTTATTAAAGCTTGACCCAATTCTATTGCATTCTGAATTTTTGATCTAGAATAATCAAGTGACATAGTAATAGCCTTGTCAAGACGGATTTTAAGCGCATCAACAGGCCATATGATTTCATATTTTTTTTCTTGCATATTTATAGATATATAATGTTATATATTAACACTATATATTATATCATTGGAATTAGTTATAATAATCATCAAAACAATCGCCAAGTTTATTTACTAAATTATTATACATAATCTCATTACCAGCTCTTCTATCAAACTCTATTACTTCAGAAAATCCACTGAATTTTTTCTCCAAGTTTTGATCACCACCAAATTTCTCCTCTAAATATTGGGTATATAAATTATTAATTTTAGATTTTAGTCCTGAAAATTTTCCAATCCAGTTTTCATACCATTCTTGATATTTCTCTTGTGTATTAAAGCCTTGAAGTTTTAAAAACAATCTTTCATAATTTGAAATTATTATTGGTTTTAGAGGTTCATCTTTTAATTTATTGATTTCTGTTTCTTTTTCTTCTAGATCCTTTACCAATAAACTTATTGTGTCTACAGAATTGTCTTTTAAGGTTTGTTTATCTTCTTCTAATTTTTTTATTGTTAATTCATTTTTTTTTAGTTTATTTTTTAATAGATTAAAACTTTCCTCTAAGATTTGTTTCTCTGTTTCTAATTCATTTATTTTTTTTATATTCATATTTAATTGCGCTTGAAAACCAGCTATTTGTTCATCGCTATAAGCAGTTCTTTTTTCATCTTTTTGTTTTTGCTGTAATGCCTCTATTTCTGCTTCTTTTTCTGCTACTTTCTCTTCTAATCTACAGGTCATCGATGACAAATCATCTATCTCTTTGCGTAAATTTTTTATACTGAGTTCCTTTGCAGCTAATTCATCTTGAAATTTTTTATCTGTATCATGTGGTGCTTGCTGCGATCCTTGTGCTTTTAGTTTTTTATACTTAGCAGTTAATACTTGTCTTGCACGCTCGCCATCTTTAACAGCGCTGAAGTGAGTATAAAATTCTGTTTTTGTATAATTATCTAGCTGTGGTATTTTATACTTTTTTATAAATGCATCTGCATCATTAGCTGACAGAGATATATTTTCTTCCTTTTCTTTTTTTAATTTCTCAATCTGGTTCTTAAATTTTTCTTCACTCAATCTATATGCCTTTATCATTGCTGCTTGAGCTTTAGTCTGTTCATCTAATTTTTTAATTCTTTTCTCTAATTCTTATTCCTTTTTGCTTTTAGGCATATAAGCTCTTTTCTGATAATAAAATTAATTTGCAGCATTATAACCAGAAAATATTAGTTTGTAAAGCTATTTTGCATCCATTTAAGCTATAGAAAAAAATTTTGTATTTTATTATAGATGAAGTTCCATGATTAATGTCAATATATTAAATTTATAACAGCACGGATATATATAATTCTAGAAATTTACTATCAATAGATTGGTGTGATAATGATAATGAAGATACTCATAAGTTTAAAATATAGAAATTGGTGAAATTGCTGAACTGCAAGATGTTAAATATTAAATAATCTATAATTCTTCTAAACTCCATCGAGCTTTTGGACAAAAATTAAATGAATTTGTCTGTCCTTTATTAAAACGTTCAAGTCCAGCATATGCAATCATAGCCGCATTATCTGTACAAAGTTTTATTGGAGGAGTGATAAGTTCGTAATTTTGTTTCTCTGCAACTTGTTGTAGCTTGTTTTTTAAATATTGATTAGCTGCAACGCCACCAGACAAAATAATTTTTTTAGAATAATTCTCTGTAAGCAATTCATATTTATTTATAGCTTTTAATATCTTAACTGATAATATTTCATAAATAACATGTTGAAAACTTGCGCATATATCATTTATAACTTCATCAGTAATAATATCAATTTTTGATATAAGAAGTGAAATAGCTGTTTTTAAACCAGAAAAAGA
This sequence comes from Rickettsia conorii, assembly GCA_020726135.1. GTDB lineage: Bacteria > Pseudomonadota > Alphaproteobacteria > Rickettsiales > Rickettsiaceae > DYTE01. The sequence goes on along the minus strand of DYTE01000002.1, from coordinate 45,492 downwards.
CATATTGCAATCTTGTTCAAAAATAATAGGTCTTGGCAATTTATATTTATGCTCATCTCCAAATTTTGCTCTTTCTTCAACAATGGGCCCACCTGGAAATCCTAGCTTTAACATTTTGGCTACTTTATCAAAAGCTTCACCTAATGCATCATCTATTGTACGACCTAATATTTTATATTTACCTAAATCTTCCACTGAAATAAATTGACAATGACCACCAGATACAAGCAATAATAAATATGGATAGGAAATATTATGCGTTAGTCTGGCAGTGAGAGCATGTCCTTCCAAATGATTAATAGCTATAAATGGTAGTTTCAATACAGAACATAAAGATCTTGCAAACATTGACCCTACTATTACGCCACCTATCAATCCCGGACCTGAAGTTGCAGCAATAACATTGATATCCGATAGTTTTATATTTGCAGTAATTAATGCCATATTCATAGCATTTTCAATATTATTAAGATGTGCTCTTGAAGCTATTTCAGGCACTACACCTTGATATAATCTATGTTCATCATTTTGTGATATTACTATGTTAGATAATATTCTTTTGTCTGAATTTATTATTGCAACAGAAGTATCATCACAACTAGATTCAATGCCGAGTATATTTATCATATAATTATTTTCATTCCTTCGCATAAATCAAATAATTGATTTTTATAATTAGAAAATAATATGTTATTAATATAGTTTAGTTTTATTTTTTTTAACTCTACGTCATTTGTTGGAAGAAATTTACATAATAATAATAAATCTTGATCATTAAAAAAATGCTTTCTTGGAATATTCAACTTCATTGCAACTTCTTCTCTATAGGCACTTATCATTATAATTTTATTTTCTATATTTTTAATATTTTTATTAAATTTTACTTTTTTCCAAACGTTAAAAATATTATGATTATAATTATCCAAATTTAACAAATGTTTAATTTCATCATTATAATTTTCAAGTAAATTATTTTTAATCATTATAGAATTGAAATGATTATAAATCTTTTCTAGAAAAATAACATCATTCATTGCATATGACATCATATCTTTGATAATTGGTCTTTCCATCCAATCAGATTTTTGATATGTTTTATCTATGGTAATTCCAAGAATTTGCTTACATATAAAAGCATAATTTAAACATTTGCCTAAACCACAAATTTGTGCAGCTATTTGAATATCAAATATATTTATAGGTATTTTTTTAAATAAATGATAAAAAATTTCAAAATCTTCTCTTGGAGCATGAAATATTTTTAAGATATTGGGATCTGATAATAATTTAGCTAGATTTGATAGATCAAGATTAGCTAAAACATCTATTATAATTTTATGTTTATGAGTAGAGATTTGTATTAAACTTAATTTAGCAAAATAAGTATTTTTTCGTTCAAATTCTGTATCTATAGAAAGAATTTTTATATTTGACAATTCTAAACAAAGCTCATTTAATATTTTCTGACTATCGACTAATATCATTAGTTAATTATATGTTAAAATAAATAGAGATTTTAAAAATAGCTTAAAGATAAATAAAATTAATTTTTTTAAAATATGTGATGAACTACAAATAAATCTTCCAATGAAAAAATAAAGTAGTTACATCACCCTAAATTAGTTTCTTACAGATTTTTATTTCGCAACATTAGACTTAGGCGCAACATCAATTTGTTCCATTTGAATAGGACCAAGTTTTTTTAAATGAGCTAATCCTTCTTTCAAACCTTTTACTGATAAAGGATAGGCAACTTGTTGCATTGCACTATTCATTATAATTAATTTCACTTCTTTAGCACTTACCATAGATTCAATTTCTGAAGGTAAAATTTCAGCTAGCGCTTGACAATTACTAGAAGCGCAAATCGCATATTGACCTTTAGATGAAGGTGTAGCATCTGTGAATATCATTGTACCAATTGGTATATAAATATCTGAAAGTGGGAATATTTGCATCATACGTATGATATTATCTTTACCAAAATAACCAATCTGATAAAAAGCTAAAATTTCCTGTTTTTTATCTTCCTTTGTAACTATAATTTGTTGTTTCAAAAGACAAACATCTTTCTTACTATTAACATTTTTATCACATGCCAAAATCCAATCACCAAATTTCTTATTTTCTGACTCTTTAGTATTTTTTGCAGCAAATACATTACCAGTTAACAAAAATATCAACATGATAGTTAGTATAAAAAATTTTTTACTTATAGATATCATAATAAATTAACTCTTAACGAAGATATATATTGTTTAAATCTTAAAAATGGTGGGCGATGACAGTCTCGAACTGCCGACCCTCTCGGTGTAAACGAGATGCTCTACCGCTGAGCTAATCGCCCATTAACTAAAATAAACATATTTTGAGTATATAATAATTATCTCAATAATCAAGTATTTTCTATATTTTCATTATTATTGGTTGATATAGTGGCAATTTCTTTATTTTGACGTTTTCTAAAATTATTTCTTCTTTTTTTCTTACGTATAATTTGTATATTTTCTTCAGTTAAATTTGTATCTGTTTCAATATTCACATTAAGAATATCAGGTTGTGAATTTATAAGCGCAACATTTTTAAGATGATCATCATTTACAATTTTTTGATTTATTTTTTGTCTATGTTGTTGTAATTTATTATTTTCATTAATATTTTTATTACTATTTTCAATTTGAGTAATTTCTACAATTGGATTTGTTTCAGTATTTTGTGAATTATGATCATTTGATATTTTCTTATAATTTTGTTTATTATTATTTTTTAATTTTTGATTATTAGTAGTAATTGCAACATTTTGCGTATCTTTATTTTCAGGTGTAATAGTTTCATCTGTTATTTTTTTACGATTATGTTTATTATTCCATTTTTGTTTTGCTGAAATTGGTTTTTTATTTGAAATTATATTTTGTAAATTAACTGGCTCATTATTAACAACATCAGAAATTTTCTGTAATGTAATTACTTCGATTGAATAACTATCTGCTGTAGCATTCGGATCAGAACGAAAATTAAGTTTAATATTACTCTTATTCTCTAATAATGAGATTTCATTACGTTTATTATTTAATATATAAATTACTGATATAATATTAGCGTAAACATTAACAATATCAACATTTTTATTTGATATTTCATTTTCTACAGTTCTTAATATAAGCATAGCATTAGCATCATCAGCTCTAACTATCCCTTTACCATTACAATGACTACATATTGAAGAATTAGCCTCAAGAAATGATGGATTAAGCCTTTGTCTAGACATTTCTACTAATCCAAATTGACTAATGTTAGTAGTTTGTACTCTTGCTTTATCTTTACTTAAAAATTCTCTAAATGATCTTTCAACTATTCTTCTATTTTTAATTTCCATCATGTCTATAAAATCTATTACGACAAGTCCTGATATATCTCTCAATCTTAACTGACGAGCTATTTCTTTAGTAGCTTCAATATTAGTTTTGAAAGCTGTTTCTTCTATTGAATTTTCAGAAGTTGCTTTTCCAGAATTAACATCTATTGATGTTAGAGCTTCTGTTGGATTAATTACAATATATCCGCCAGAAGGCAGAGGAGAGACTGGTTGATATAAATTAGATAATTGTGTTTCAACAGAAAATTGAGTAAATATAGGTATTTTACTTTTATATTCTTGTAGTTTAAACATTTCTGTTGGCAACATATCTGTCATAACTTTAAATGCTTGTTTATATGCTACTTCACCCTGAATAATTAATTCTCTTACAGTTTGATCAAATAAATCTCTAATTGTTTTCTGAATAATACCATCTTCTTCATGTATAAAAGAAGGAGCATTTGATTTAATTGTAATTTCTCTTATATTATTCCATAATTTAATTAAATAATCATAGTCACGTTTAATATCTAGTGTAGTCTTACTAATACCGGCTGTACGTATAATCATACTAGACTTTTCTTTAGTATTTGCAGATGTAACTTTATTAATAATATTTTTAAGCCTTTTTCTTTCTTCTGCATTAGAAATTTTTCTAGATACGCCATTCTGAGATGATGTATTTGGCATTAATACACAATATTTACCTGCTATTGAAATATAGGTTGTAAAAGAGGCTCCTTTATTTGCGCGCTTTTCTTTAGTTAATTGCACTAATAATATTTGTCCATTTTTTAAAACATCCTGTATTTTAACATCTTGTTTTTTTTCGTTTAAATTTTCTGTTTGAACATGGCTAATCACATCAACATCTTCTATATCTGAAGCCTCCAGAGTAAATTCCGATATAATTTTCTCATCTACAAGTTTCTCTATAGTTGAAATATCAATATCCTCATTTTCATTTAATATAGAATTAGAATAAATTTCTATATTTTCCTTTTGATCTACTTCATCAAGATGAATTTCAGATGGATTCAGATGTTGTAAAATTTTTATTAAATTATCCTTTTGATCATCTTCTGAAATATTATAATAATCAGAATGTATATCTGTAAATGGTAAAAACCCGCTTTTATCACTACCATAATCTATAAAAGCCGCTTGAAGTGAAGCCTCAATTCTTGTAATTTTTGCTAAATAAATATTATTTTTATTATGTTCTTTTACATTATTAGCATATTCAATATTTTCTATATTATTTTTTCCATCTATTAATGCCACCCTTATCTGATCGTAATTAGCATCAATTATAATTTTTTTACTCATTCATTTTTCTCGTCAACTCTATATTTTATATTTATTATATTTTATTTAATAGCTCTATATAATTCTTGAGCTTAAAAATATATCACATTATATTAGTTTATATATTATGTGCCCATCTTTAGCAAATAATTATTAAATTTCAAGTTTTTTTAACAAAAATATAATAATTTATGGAAAATAATGAAAATCTTGATATGATATCTTCTAGGATTAAACAATTACGAGAAAAAATTAATCAGAATATAGAAGAAAAAAATATAAAAAAATCTGAAATTAACTATATAATAGTTGGAGTAGATCTTGTATCAGCTACTATTATAGGACTAATAATAGGTCTATATTTAGATAGAATATTTAATTCTAAACCTATTTTTCTTATAATTTGTTTGATAATAGGTATGATTGCTGGTATGAAAATGATTATAGAAAAAATAAATATTAAAATAAAATGACACATAATCCTCTTGCGCAATTTGAAATAAAAAATATATTGGACTTAAACTTATTCGGAATAGATATTAGTTTAACTAATTCTGCGTGTTTTATGTTACTTGTAGCAATTTCTACTACAATTTTTTTCTTCTTAGCATTAAATAGATCTAATTTAATACCTAATCGTATACAAGCTTGTGCTGAACTATCATATGAATTTATTATTTCAATGTTAAATCAAAATGTTGGTCCAAAAGGTCAAACATTTTTACCACTAGTTTTTTCATTATTTATTTTCATATTATTATGTAATTTATTTGGTATGATACCTTTCGGCTTTACTGTGACTAGTCATATAATTATTACTTTTGCACTAGCTATTATGGTGTTTTTAACAGTTACTATAGTTGGTTTTGTTAAACATGGTTTTCATTTTTTCTCATTATTTTTACCTAAGGGAACTCCTTGGTGGCTAGCACCTTTAATGATTGTAATTGAATTATTTACATATTTAGCAAGACCTGTTAGTTTATCTCTTCGTTTAGCAGCAAATATGATTGCAGGTCATATATTATTAAAAGTAATAGCTGGTTTTGTTGTTTCTATGATGATATTCTTGAAATTTATTCCAATTCCGTTTATGGTGATATTAATTGGGTTTGAAATTTTTGTAGCAATATTACAAGCTTATATATTTGCTATATTAGCATGTGTATATATTAATGATGCTGTAAACCTACATTAGATTATATCTAATTAATAATTTAAATTTTATAAAAAATAATAAATAAGGAGTTTATATGGATTTAGTATCTTTAAAATTTATTGGAGTCGGACTTATGGCTTTTGGTATGTTAGGCGCTGCTATTGGTGTTGGCAATATTTTCAATGGTTTACTAAATGGCATGGCTCGTAATCCTTCAGCGGCAGATCAGCTACAAAGAATGGCTTTTATAGGAGCTGGGCTTGCTGAAGCTATGGGACTTTTTTCATTCGTTATTGCAATGCTCATTATTTTTTCATAAAAACTTATGCCTCAATTTGACATATATTATTATTCTTCACAAATTTTTTGGCTAATATTAGTATTTGGATTCATATATTTAATGATTAGTTACTATGTCGTTCCTAAAATAAACAATTTATTTAAAGATAGGGATGATATAATTAATTCTAATTTATTAAATGCAGAAAATTTGTCAGCTAAAGCTAAATCTCTGCAAGAAGCTTATGATAAAGAAATACAAAATATTCATCTAATGGTTGAAGCAAATAAACAAAATACACTGCTTATAGTACAAGCATCTTTTGAGGCACGTCAACAATCATTATCTGAAGAGTTAAAAAAAATCGTTGAACATAATTTAAAAGAAATTAATGTAACAAAAGATTATTTTTGGTCTAATGCTAAGGTTGCTTGTTTATCTTTAGCTGCAGAGATAATAGAGAAAATTATTAATGAAAAGCCAGATATGGCTCTACTTGAGAAATCTTATGGGAAAGTAAAATAATGGATTTTTTAGATGAAAAATTTTGGTTAGCAATAAGTTTTTGTATATTTATATATTTTGCATATAGACCAATCAAACATGCAATTTTAAATTCTTTAGATGAAAGAATCAATAATATAAAAACAAAAATAGTTGAAGCAGAGAAAATTAATCAAGACGCAGATATTCTCTTTAAAAAGATTGAAAATCAAATGAAAGAACTATCTTTATTAAAAGACAATATGTTGATGGAAGGTTCTGAAATTGCTGATAATTTAGTTGTAGAATATACAGCAAATATAGAAAAATTATTAGAGAAAAAGAAAGAAGACGCTAATAATATGTTAAAATTACAAATATCTAAATCCTCTGATCAAATTCAATCTGAATTATCTTCTAAAATATTAGATATAGTTACTAATTATTTAAATAACTCTAAAAAACAACTAGATGATATAAAAATTTCTGAAAGACTTATGAATAAATAACTCTTTCAGACTTTTTATTTGTTAACTGAATAACTATACGTGCATAATTCTATGCACGTATTAATAATTATTTTATAAAATATTGAATAATTTCATTCAATCTTTTCGCAAAAGCAGTAGCATCAATAACAGGTTCGTTTTCTATGATACATGCCTGATCAAACATTAATTTTATTAATGATTCATTCATATCAAAATTTTCACATTTTCTAACATTATCATTAATTTTCTCAATAATAGGATGGTTTATATTAATTTCTAGAATTTTTGCAGAAGATGATATAATCTGTTTTTGTTCTATTAAAAAACGTTCCATTCTAATATCCATATCTCCATCCCCAACAGCAAGACATACAGGGCTAGAAGTTAATTTTTTTGATATACGCACATCTTTAACAGAAGCACCAAGAATAGTTTTAAAATAATTAATTAAATCATCAAATTTATTATTTTCTTGATTATCAAGTTTATTATTTTCATCATTTTTTTCAGATTTATCTAGATCAATATCACTACGCGTTGCAGACTTAATGGAATAAGATTTATATTCATTAATAACATTTACCCAAAAATCATCTACATTGTCATTGAATAATAAAACATCAATATTTTTGCTTAAGAAACCTTCAATCTGTGGACTTGAAATTAACTTTGCTGGATCATCACCGCTTAAATAATATATAGTATTTTGTCCTTCTTTGAAATTTGCAATATATTCATCTAAACTTATCATTTTATCATGCATTGCACTTCTAAACAAACATGTCTCAAGTAGTTTTTCATGATTAGAATTATGTTCGCATAGCCCCTCTTTTAAAGCTGCGCCAAAATGAGACCAGAATATAATATAATCATCACGTGCTTCATCTTTTTTGCGCCCTAATTCAGATAATATTTTCTTTGTAATAGCATTTTTAATTTTCTCAAGAGTGCTATTATGTTGTAAAGATTCTCTGCTTATATTCAATGGCAAATCTTCCGAGTCGACAACACCTCGTAAAAATCTTAAATATGATGGAATTATATCTATATTCTCATCAGCGATAAATACGCGTTTTATATATAATTTTACGCGTCTTTTTCTATCTGGATGAAATAGATCAAATGTTTTAGTAGAAGGTATGAATAATAAATTAGTAAATTCTGTTGTACCTTCATTCTTATTGTGAATAGTCATCCATGGATCATCAACTTGGAATGAAACGCTTTTATAAAAATCTTTATATTGTTCCTTTGTAATTTCTGACTTAGGCTTCGTCCAAAGAGCAGACCCTGAATTTACTTGAATCTCAGATTCGTTATTATTGCCAAAATAAATAGGAATTATTATATGGTCTGAATAAGTTTTAATAATATGTTTTAGTCTAAAATGATCAAGATAAGTGTCTTCACTTTCTTTGATATGAAGAATAACTTCAGTACCCCTTGTAAAATCACTATCATTTTCAGATATTGAATAATCAGATAAACCATTTGATGTCCAAATATAGGATTTATCTTCACCAGCTTTTTGAGATATTACTGTTATATTGTCTGATACCATAAAGGCTGAGTAAAAACCTACACCAAATTGACCAATTAACATATTATCTTTTTTTACGTCACCTGATAAATGTTCTAAGAATTTACCAGTTCCTGATTTCGCAATTGTACCAAGATTCTCTATCAAATCTTCTCTATTCATTCCTATTCCATTATCGCGAATAGTAATTTTACGACTATCTTTATCTATTTTTATAGTGATTTTATAATTTGCATCATCTTTAACAAGCTCTGGATTTGTTTGAGCTAAATATCTTAATTTATCACATGCATCTGAACTATTTGAGACTAATTCTCTGATAAAAATTTCCTTATTTGTATATAGAGAATGTATCATTAAATGAAGTACCTTACCCACTTCTGCGTCAAATTTTTTTATTTCTTTATTCATTATTTAAATCCTTTAAAAAGTCAATATATATATTCTATGATATAATAATGAATTTATATAAATCAATGGTTTTGCATAAAGATTTTAGAAAATTTAACTATGTGCTTGACTATTTCTTTTATTATATCTATTTTATTATAATGAAAACATGTTGTTGTTAAGATTTATATAAGAGTTGGTTTCGTGGCTAAGAAAAATAAAAATGTTTTAGTAAGATTGGTAAGTACAGCTGGTACTGGGTATTTTTTAGTAAAAAGACGTAATCCTAAAACTCAGACAGAAAAATTGTCGTTTAGAAAATATGATCCCGTTGTTAGAAAACATGTGGATTTTAAAGAAGAAAAAATAAAATAATTTAGTTAAAGTATAGGTTTATGGCAGTAAAAATTCGTTTAGCAAGAGGCGGGGCAAAAAAACGTCCTTTTTATAGAGTTGTTGTAGCAAATGCCACTGCTCCTCGTGATGGTGATTTTTTGGAGAAAGTTGGAACATATAATCCACTTGTCGAAGATGTTGCAACACGTGTAACATTAAAATCAGACCGTATAGAATATTGGCTTAATAATGGTGCTCAACCGACTGAACGTGTTGCAAAATTTATTATTGATGCTGGTATAATTCTTCCTGAAAAAATTAAGAAGAAATTTGATTTACATTTAGTAAATCGTAAAGAAAAAGCAAAGAAAAAAGCTAAAGAAGCTTAAATATTTATATTTGAAATTAAGAAATTATTTTGAATTAATTTTAGAGTCAATGTTCTGTTATAAAATTATTTGCAATATTTTCAATTTTTCGCCGGATTAGCTCAGTGGTAGAGCAACCGCCTTGTAAGCGGTAGGTCGTCAGTTCAAATCCGACATCCGGCACCATATTTGTAGTATCTGATTATTTTTATATTATCCTCTAATTCAGCCTATCATTCCAAACTATAACTAGATTTTAAGATTTTTATTTCCGTTTCAAATAGCTTGATATTGCATATTCAATGAATCTATCTCTAGTTTTTGACTATCCTCATATAATTTTAATATAAAGTTTTTTGATATTTTACTATCATTCTTTTAATGGAATATTCAATTTCTATATTTAAATTATTATATGAATTAACATCAATCCATGCTAATTCTTTAGATTCAGAATTTTTAATAAAAACATCATTATTAATCGTTTTGAGTAAAAATCTCACATCATAATGTTTATGTTCAATTTCTGAATTATTTAAAGGAATTATATGAATATCTATATCAAATATATTTTCATTTACAGAAATGATATTACTAATTCCAGATTCTTCTTTTGCTTCTTTAATAGCAACTTCAAGTAGATTTTTTTCTCCATCAGCATGACCACCAAGCTGCAACCATTTGTTCAGTTTAACATGATGCATTAGCAAAAATTTTGTTTTAGTTGAATTTAATAAAAATGCCGAAGCAGTGAAATGGCCTTCTTTTGTTTCTCTATTAAATGGCTTTTTTGTATTTTTAAAAAAATCTAACATTTCATTTCTAAAAAATATTTCTTCATGAAAATCACTATGATAATTTTTTAATTTGCTTTTTATATTCATATTTTTATTTCAATAATTTTGATTATTATTTATGTTATATAGTATAATGTAATTTATTTATATATAGTTAATATTCAAGATGCAGATTCCAGTTGAATTTTATGATGTGATTAGAAATCATATTAATTTATCAGATATTATAAGACAGAAAATTTCTTTAACAAAGAAAGCTGGAGAATATTTGGGCCTATGTCCTTTTCATAATGAAAAAACACCATCTTTTTATGTTAATGATTTAAAAAAATCATATTATTGTTTTGGTTGTAGCGTATCTGGTGATGTTATTAAATTTATCTCACAAATTCAAGGATTAAGTTATAAAGAAGCTGCAATAAAACTTGCTTCTGATTATAATATAGCCATACCAAAATTAACAGATGAACAAAAGAAAAAATATGATGAAATAGAAGAAATATATGAAATTAATTTTGAAGCTAGTGAAATTTTTAAATTAAAATTAAATGATCAAATTAAGGAATATTTAAAATCACGCGGACTAATAGAACAAACTATAATAGATTTTGATTTAGGATATACTGATTCTAATTCACGTAATTCATTAATAGAGTTTTTTCAAAAAAAATCCACAAATATTACTTCCTTAAATAATACAGGATTAATTGGAAAAAATGAGGATGGTAAGATATATGAATTATTTTATAATCGAATAATATTTCCTATAAAAAATATATATAATAAAATTGTTGGTTTTGGAGGTCGCACGATTGATGATCGCCTACCTAAATATTTAAATTCTCCTGAAACATTGGTATTTCATAAATCCGAAATATTATATGGTGAGCATAAAGCAATTAATGCTATATATAAAAAGAATTATTCTATATTAGTTGAAGGATATATGGATGTTATAGCTCTTCATCAGGCAGGATTTAAGGAAGCTGTAGCAGCGCTTGGCACGAGTGTCGCTAAATCACATTTAGAAAAACTATGGAAGGCTGGTAATGAAATTATAATATGTCTAGATGGTGATGAAGCTGGAGCAAAGGCTGCGAAACGTGTAATTAATCTAAGTTTAGAATTAGTATCTAGTAATAGACAGGTTTCTTTTATAAATTTACCTTATAATACTGATCCAGATAATATAGTTAGAAAAAATAATGGCATTCAAATATTTGAGGAATTATTAAAAAATAGAATTAGTCTATCAGAAATGATATGGCATATTGAATATGATAATAAACTACTTAATTCACCTGAGAAAAAAGCATCTTTAGAATATAAATTAACTACATATTGTTCGCATATTAATGATAAAATATTAAAAAATTATTATTATTATTATTTTAAAAATCAAATATGGCAATATTCTGATACAAAAAGAAAAAAAAATACAAAATTAAAATTATTACCACCAAATATCATTATAGATTCAAATGAACTTGAACAATTGGAATATTCTTTTGCTAGTTTTATGTTAAAATATCCTGAAATTATATTACATGAAGATAAATATGAAATTTTTACTTCTATAGATTTCCAAACACAAGAATTAGAAGATTTTAGAAACTGGTTTTTGGAAGAAATTTTAGATAAAAATATTTGTAATAAAGATGAAATATATGAGATAGTTCAAAATACTGGATTTTTTGATATATTTCTAATATTATTCAATTTTGGAATTCAAAATTTTTATAATGATGATAATAATAAACTAACAATTCTTAATTTTTACTGGAACTGGTTAGTAAAGAAACATCATCTATATAAATTAAAACAAGAATTTTTATATATTATTGACTCACAAAATAGGCTTGATTCTCCTATACTTAATTTATATGATATTGAAATGTCAAAAATAGTATATGAAATTTCAAAAATAGAGCAGAGATTATCGGAATTAGAATATTAATTAATATAATATAAATATGAATTATAATAATGTTGATGTTGATATATTAATAATAGGCGCAGGGCCAATTGGATTATTTACAATATTTCAAGCTGGCATGCTTGGTATGAAATGCGCAATAATAGATTCAAGAAATGAGGTTGGAGGACAATGTTCAGCATTATATCCAGAAAAACCAATCTATGACATACCTGCATATCCTATTACTACAGGTGCTAATCTCGTAGATAATCTAAAAAAACAGGCTGATAATTTTAAGCCACTATATTATTTAGATCAAGAAATAACTAATTTAACAAAAAATGGTAATATTTTCGAAATCACAACATCTAAAGAAATAAATATAAAGTCTAAAGTTGTTATAATAGCAGCTGGAGCTGGTGCTTTTGTACATAGAAAACCACCATTACCCCATATAGAATTATTTGAGAATAAATCTATATTCTATTCTGTCACTAATCGATCTGATTTTACATTTAAAAATATAGCAATTGCAGGTGGAGGTGATTCAGCTATCGACTGGGCCATATCTTTATCTGAAGTTGCAAATAAAATTTATCTTATTCATAGACGCGAAATTTTTAAAGCGCTCGACAATAGTATGAATAAAATAGCTGAACTAGTGAAGTTAGGAAAAATTGAACTTGTTCTTAATTGTCAGTTGGAATCTATTGAAGGAGAGAATGGATATTTAAAAAAAATATTAGTACGTGATTTCAACAATCAGATTAGATATTTAGATACTGATATATTATTACCATTTTTTGGATTAATTCAAAATATTGGATCGATAGCTAATTGGGGGTTGAATCTTAAATCAAACCATATAATTGTTTCGCAACCTCATTATCAAACTAATATAGATGGAATATATGCTGTTGGAGATATTGCTACTTATGATGGTAAATTAAAACTCATATTAACTGGTTTTGCAGAGGCTGCAAGCAGTATTCATCATGCGTATAGTAGAGTGTTTGATGGGAAAGCACTACATTTTCAATATTCTACTTCTAAAGGAGTAAAATCTTGAATAATATAATAAATGGAAAGTTTTTTGCAAATCAAATTACTGAGGATTTAGCTATACAGATAAAGGAGATTTATAATAAATATAAAATTATTCCCAAATTAGCTATTATCATTGTAGGAAATGATGAAAGAAGCTTAATATATGTACAAAATAAACTAAAAGCAGCTGCAAAAATTAATATGGATGCTTTGCTTGTACAAGAAAATATTGATATTACAACAGATGAACTAATTAATAAAATTGATATTTTAAATAATAGTGATGATATTCATGGTATTATAGTACAACTCCCCTTACCATTACATATTAATAAAGAAAAAATTATTGAAGCTATTTCACCTTTAAAAGATGTTGATGGTTTTCATCCTATTAATGTTGGATATTTACATAGTGGTTCTACAAAAGCTTTTGTTCCTTGTACAGCTCTTGGTGTGGTTTATTTGTTAAAACAAATTCTTAATTCATTAGAAGCTAAATCCGTTACAATAGTAGGAAGATCAAATATTGTAGGTAAACCAGTTGCAGCTTTATTAACAGCAGAAAATTCTACAGTGACAATTTGTCATTCTAGAACAAAAAATTTGAATGAAATTACTTTAAAAAGTGATATAATAATAACAGCGATAGGTTCGCCAAAATTTTTTACTAGAGAATATTTTTCTAAAAAATCTATAATTATTGATGTAGGAATTAGTAGGCTGGAAGGAAAAATAGTGGGAGATGTTGATTTTGATGAAGTATCAAAATTAGTACAATATATTTCACCAGTACCAGGAGGTGTAGGACCAATGACAATTGCCTTCTTACTTAAAAATACTTTTCACTCAATGCTTAAATTTTGTAATAAACAAATAGAAGGATAATTTTATGAAATTATATTTATATAATAGTTTAACGCGTGAAAAAGAAATATTTACTCCATTACAAAATAATATGGTAAGAATGTATGTTTGCGGTCCAACTGTTTACGATATTCCTCATATAGGTAATGCACGATCTATAGTTATATATGATTTATTATATAGAATATTACGCAGAATTTTTACTCCTCAAGCTGTGATCTACATAAGAAATATTACTGATATTGATGATAAAATCATAGATAGAGCAGCTCTTGAAGGAACAAGTATTTTGCCTTTAACTGAAAGAATTACTAAAATATTTCATGATCAAACACGTTATTTATTTTGCCTTCCGCCAACATTTGAACCAAAGGCTACACAACATATAAGTGATATGATTATGATCATTGAAAAATTAATAAAAAAAGAAATAGCCTATGAGAAAGAAGGGCATGTTTATTTTAATGTAAGTAAATATAAAGATTATACATCTTTATCAGGTAGAGATCTCAATGAATCAATGGAGGATACACGTGATCTTATTGATAATGTTAAAAATAATCCACATGATTTTGTGCTTTGGAAACCGGCTTTAGAAGAAGATGAATCAAGTTTTGATAGTCCATTTGGCAGAGGCAGACCTGGTTGGCATATAGAATGTTCTGCTATGAGCTATAAATATTTAGGCGATAGTTTTGATATTCATGGAGGCGGATCTGACTTAATATTCCCTCATCATACAAATGAAATAGCTCAAAGCAGATGCGCATTTCCTGATTCAATTTTTGCTAAATATTGGGTCCATAATGGTTTTTTGACTGTTAATGGACAAAAAATGAGTAAATCACTTGGGAATTTCATTACTATCGAAAATATTATGAATAATAATATTCAAGGAGAGGTTATCAAACTAGTTTTACTATCAACCCATTATAGAAAACCTCTTGATTATACAGAAAAATCTCTAAATGATGCTCAAAAAATATTGGACTATTGGCAACGTGCGATAAAATCAGTTAACGATGATATTGTTCCTCAAGATGAATATATAACAAATGAATTTATAGAATCATTACATGACGATATGAATAGTGTTTTAGCTATTAAAATACTTAATGAATATGCTAAAAATATTTTTATCTCTACAGATCTTCATATAAAAATTATTAATGCTCAACAATTAGTTTCTTGTGCTAATATGATGGGGTTTTTAAATATAAAACCTGACCCGTGGTTTAAACATAATATTACAAATCATGATTTGATAGAAAATTTAATTCAACAGCGCACTGATGCAAAAATGCAAAAAAATTGGGAAATAGCTGATAATATCCGTAGTCAATTATTGCAAATGGGTATTGTCATTGAAGATAATGCTGATAATATAACAACATGGAAAAACTATAAATAAAGTTAGGATAATATGTTATACATAGAAATAGATAAAGAAATAGATGATGACGAAGATGATGAATATGATTTTGATGAAGAATGTAGACCTATTACAAGAGAACAATACATCCTATCATTTATAGAAGAATATAACATCAAACCTATTACTTCTAATATGACGATTGTTGAAAAAAAACAAGCAAAAATAAAAGTTCAATATTTAATTAAAGATACTAATATTACATATAAGGAATTAATTAAAGGTTTAAAACTTCATGAAAAAAAACTACTTGAAGCACAAGTGATGAGGCAAAAATTTATAAAAGATACAGTATATGCTATTCATATTGTTGACTGTGCTAAACTGATTTTAACGAAGAAAAATCTAAAGATCCGAAAAGAAATAGTAAAACAATTTTTTTATAATGCTATATGTTTTTTCTTAAGAAAGAAACTTATAACAAGGTACCAAAAACAAGAAATGGAAAAATTAATAAATATAGACGAAATTTTTCAACAAATTCAAAATGATAATTCTTTCACTGCAACAATTTTATATAATATATTAAAAATATTATGCGAATCTGTTTATGCTTTTGAGTTAGCAGAATCTTTCAAAAAATATGCTGAAGAAAAATTAATAATAGTAAATATATAAAATTTAATGAGGATAATATGCCAACTGAGAATGATGAATTGTCTAACAATATCACAACTAAAGAAGTTCTTAAAAATATTTCAGATTTACAAATGTATACAATACAAGCAATTGAGAAAATAAATACACCTGAATATTCTGAAGAAATATATCAAGCAAAAAATGATAAAGAGAGAAGAGAATGGTTATCTGTTTTTTTTGATGATATTTTTGATAAATTAAAAGAAGGAAAAGATGAAAAAGACGAAAGAAAAGGTGTTTTAAGTGAAACCTTATATAAAAAATTTATGAAGGACAAAG
Organism: Rickettsia conorii; assembly: GCA_020726135.1. GTDB lineage: Bacteria > Pseudomonadota > Alphaproteobacteria > Rickettsiales > Rickettsiaceae > DYTE01. The sequence continues at coordinate 28,803 of DYTE01000002.1, read as the reverse complement.
ATACATATATAAAAGAAACTCTTGAACAAATTAAAGAGGCTCCATCATCAATTTCAACTATTATATATAAATCACTTACTAAAATATTTAAAAATATTGGTGCTTCTGAATTAGCAAAATCTTTTGAACAATATACAGCTCCAACAAGTATAAATAAGAGTTTAAAGATTGCATTAGCTGAAATAGGAGGTGATGTGCGAAATAATGTAATGAATGCAAATCCTAATAAGTATTCGTTTACAGAAAATGTACAAATATCCAAACAATCTAATCAAAGAACTATATAAAATCATTCAAAATGTGTGAACCTGGATGTAAATTGAGGATAAAAATTAACATTTAAATTTTGTTTAATGTCATTCTCCATATTATAATAATTAATATGTGGAATGGCCTTAATTTCTTTATTGAAGACAATTACAGGAAGAGTAAACATAATTTTGTGATGATTATTAAAACTTATATTTTTCAAATTTATTAAATCTAACTTATCTTTAATTTTTATATAATCATTCATGTTTATATTGGAAATATAATAATTTTCAATATTTTGATTTAGACTTATTCTAAATCGATTGTCCCATATAATATTATTTCCTAATTTTAATATTCCTTCAATTTTATTCAATTCTTTATATATAATTAAATGATTATTTTGTTTAATTATCATGCAATCATGTAAGGTCTTAATAAAATCTTGATTTTGATCAATCAGATTACAGATATATTTTATAGGATCATATCTTATAATTTTATAATTACCACTGATAATAATCAAAATATGAGAAATTAATTGAGACTGAATCTCAATAGGAAAAATTTTTAAACTATTCAAATCTATTGTAGCAAATCCTTCATTATAAATAGTCAGAGACTCACATAGTGCTTGTATAAATAATGGCCTTAATGTATTTTTGAATTCTTCATTTGCAAGATTTTGACTTATTAATTTATTTTCTTTGAAAATATCATCTTGCAGCTCTTTTCGAACAATATTACGAGTATATTTATTTGAATTATTAGATTCATCCTCATACCATTTAATATTATTTTGCTTCAAATAATCTATTAATTCTGATTTAGATATATTATATAAGGGGCGTAATATACGTATATTTTTATAAAAATTAATATTTGTGTAGCTAAGGCCAAATGCGCTACTTTTTCGCGTTTCTCTCATACAGAAATTTTCAATATAATCATCTCTATGATGAGCTGTCATAATAGTTAAAATATCAAGCTTTTTGCAAAGATCTGTCATCATATCATATCTTGCTTTTCTTGCTCTTGCTTGGAGATTTGAGAAATTATTTCCATGTTGCCAGGATAGTTGAAAATGCTTGATATTAAGCTCATGACATATCTGACTAATATAATCATTCTCTATTTTAGAATTTGAACGTAAATTATGGTCTACAGAAAAACAAAATAATTCTATATTGGAATATTCTTCTGCAAATTGATTCATTAAAAATAATAGAGCCATAGAATCGCTACCGCCAGAGACAGCAATTGCGATTTTATTACCTAAAATTTCTTTTGATAAGTTGTTTTTAACAATCGAATTGATCAATATTATTACCTATTATTTTATTCTCTTCTATATGACCATATAAATTACAACAATTAACGTTATATCTGTAATGACAAAAAGCGACACATCCCCAAGCAAAAACAAATGATACAATAGGAACAGCCATACCTGAAAAAAATCCATACAAAAAATTTTCATTATTATTGTCACAATTTGAACTATTATTATACATAATTATTTACTTTTTATAATGTTAATATTACACAGCAAACATGCTTATATATGAGTATTTGCTGTCATCACAGATTAACATATAAATAAAAATCATGTCAAGCATAAAATTAGTTAAATTTTATTTACTTAAATTTAAAAAATCATGCAATAAAGAAATAGTTTTTTTATTATCCAACTCATTAACCAAAATAAAAAATTTTGTATCAAATATTTGAGCTAATTTAACATCTATATTATTTATAATTAATTGTTCCAATATTTGATTAGTAATCTCATATTCATTCTTAATACCATATCCAATTATTGATATTAAAGATACATTGCTATTAGTTTCATAATTTGAAATTTGTAAATTTTTTAAAATTATTTCTAATTTTGGTTTTTCTGTAAGGGAAGTAAGAAATTTATAATTATAAAAATCATCATGTTTTGTATTATTCATCATAAAATCTATGGATATATTATGCTTAATAATTTGAGCAATAATTTCATTTAAACTAATTCTTGTATTTATAATTTCTACTTCTAATAAATTACTATTTGAAGTAATTCCTGTAATTAATTTACGTTCCATAATTTGATCGCCTGATGTGATAATTGTACAATTATTATTTGAAGAAAAAGATGATAGAACGCGTAAGTTAACATTATAACGCATAGCAATTTGTATAGATCTTGGATGCATTATTTTTGCACCAGAACTTGAAAACTCGAGCATATCCTCAAAACTAATTATAGGAATATGTTTAGCATTATGAACAAGTCTAGGGTCGCTTGTGAATATACCATCAACATCAGTATAAATATCGCATCTATCTGCCTTAATCTTAGCTGCGATAAGAACTGCCGATGTATCAGATCCACCTCGACCAAGTGTTGTCATACGTGAAGATGATGTAATACCTTGAAATCCTGAAATAACAGGAATAATATTTTTTTTTAACAAAGATATTATATGATCAGAATTTAAATCTGTAACTATAGCATTGCCAAAATTTTCATTAGTAGTAATAGATAATTGCCATGCAAGCATTGATTGAGCCTGAACTCCTTGTTGCATTAACGCTAAAGATGTTAAGGATGCTGTTACCATTTCTCCAGTTGAGAGAGCCATATCTACTTCAGATAATTTATTTTCATTATCCAAATTTGATATTTCATTACATAATTTTATTATATTATTTGTCACACCAGCCATAGCTGACACAACAACTACAACATCATTCCCTTGATTTTTCTCTTTTAAAATTAATGAAACAATATTCTTAATATGATCTATATTGGCAACAGAAGTGCCACCAAATTTTTGAACTATCAATGCCATATGAAATCTATAATATTGTGACTATGATATTATTGTCTAATAATTGTTAAGAAGATTAATATTTATAATATAAGATGCAACTTGAAAAACAAGTTAAAAATATATATATTATAATGTAGTATGAATTTATTTGAAAGTTAGAGAGGTAAACTATGATAGATTACACTACTGGTTTTGCTACAGCGCAAAAACAGCAAAAAACATATGATCACGGTTTGCGTGAATATTTTCTAAAAATTTATAATTATATGGCTTTAGCACTTGTAGTTACAGGATTATTTGCCGTAGCAACATTATCATTCGCGCCATTGTCAAATTTGTTATTTAATATTTCACCATCTGGTCATTTTCTTGGAAATACTGGTTTTGGTACATTAATGATGTTTGCACCACTTGGTATTGCAGTCTATTTCTTTATGGGTTTTGGTAGAATGAATGTTCAAACTGCTCAAACTTTATTTTGGGTATATGCTGCAGTTACAGGAATGTCACTAGCATCACTTGGTCTGATCTATACTGGAGAATCAATTGCTAGAACATTTTTTATATGTGCATCTTTATTTGGTGGTATGAGTATTTATGGATATTCAACAAACAGAGACCTGACTTCTATGGGTTCATTCATGGTGATGGGACTTATGGGAATAATATTAGTTTCGTTGGTAAATATGTTTTTCCGTAGTCCTGCTATAGAGTTCGCAACTTCATTACTTGGAGTGATTATATTCACTGGACTTATTGCTTGGGATACTCAAAAAATTAAATCCATGTATTATGCTTCTGGCGGTGGAGAACTTGGACAAAAAGTTTCAATTATGGCTGCTTTTACATTATATTTGGACTTTCTCAATCTATTCTTATATTTATTAAGATTTTTTGGCAACAGAAAAGATTAATTCACACTATAAATAGTCAAATCATCATTGGTTTGACTATATTATTGTTTAATAATATCCTATATTAAATTATAGAATATATATAATCAATAATTGAGGTGATAAATATGGGTAAAGAAACGATACAAGATTTTCATTTAAATATTGCTCAAGATCCATTTAATGGTATGGATAATGTTCAAGCTAATAAGGCATTAATTGAATATTTGCAGGATGAAACAAGTTCTAAAGGGACACCTAAAATATTACTAACTTTAGCAAAATATGCACCTAATAGGAAATTTAAGATTGGTGCTGAAGAACTTCATCCAGTGATGTTTGCTATAGATCCAGAAATTGTTGATACAGTATCTCATGATAATTCAACTCCATATTTAAATAAAATAGAAAAACTAGTTAATGAATTTGAGATTCCAGGTCTTGACGTTACAAAATTTCAAGAAAAACTAGAAGAAGTTAAAAAACAAGCTTGTAAACAAGAAGAGTATGATATTTTTGGAAACATAGTAAATCCAATAGAAATAGCGGAAAAAAATATTGTAGATGCTGTTGATAATTTGATTGATATTGTCTGTGATACTAATTTTTTAACAAAAGAAGCAACTACAGAATTCCAAAATAAAACAATTAATAAATTTCTTAACGTTACAAAAGACTATCTTGAATTAACAGAACTACGTGTTCCAGAAAATTTTATTGAAGATAATGAAAATAAACTTAAAAAAGCGTTTGAAGAAGATTTGTCTATAAAAATACTTAAACTAATTAAAAATATTGTTCCTATTCAAGCCTTAAAAGATCGAATAGAAGCAAAAATAATAGGCCTTAGAACAACAAAAGTTGAAAATATAATTAATCCTATCAATACTCAAATTCTTTCACCTAAAAAAAATTCTCGAGATTTAGGTATATAATTTCTTATTATTTTGATTTTTCATCATTATAAAAATGTTACTTGTATCCGCTCAGCCTATAAAAAATCTTTAAAAACTATTTACTATCTGAACGGGTACATAGTCTATATAAAATTACTTAATCCAATTTAGCTAGTCTTGCAGCGTGTCTTCCTCCCTCAAATGGAGTATTTAAAAATTTATCTAAAATAGCATAGCTACTATTTTCATCAATTATTTTAGCTCCAATTATTAAAATATTGGCATTATGATGTGATCGTGCATTAACAGCCATATATTCATTAAAACATAATGCAGCTCTAATACCTACTCTTCTATTTGCAACAATAGACATTCCAATACCTGTAGAACATATCAATATTCCAAGTGAATTATCGTTATCAAGTATCGATGTAACAAGTTTTTTACCATATTCTGGATAATCTACTTTTTCTTGACTATCACATCCTAGGTTTCTAATTTTATGAAATGGATAATTTAATTTTAAATGCGATATTATTATATTTTTCAATAGATAACCATTATGATCATTTGCTATAAATATATTATAATTCTTCATAAATAAAATGTCTTTTAATAATAAAAATAAACTCGTATAATATATAATATATTATAAAAATTTTTTAGATACATTGATTCAGATAATTTCAAAATTAATTAACCATTTTTACTCATATGAAATTATATTTTTACCATTTTATTACATGTTGTACGCTTATTTCATGTGTTTCTCAAAGTCCTGCGCCAGTAGAATATAATCATAATAATGATTATACTTATGAGCAATATCAGAAAGAAATAAATTCTAAAAATTCTGACTTATATTTAAATAAGGAGGAAAATCCTGTTGTAACTTCTCTTCCATTCAATGAGGATAAAATAGTTAGAACTAGATTAGAAATAAAACAAGAAAAATTAAAATATCCAGAAGGAATATTGGTGAATCCTCATAAAAAAATAAATGATAATATAGTCAAACCTTCACCAAAAATAGTTACAATTCCTAAGCTTGTTGTTAAGGAAGAAATAATTCAAGAGAAAAAAGACTTGAATAAACATCAAACTGATAAATTTATTAAACCTATTGATGGTAAAATTATTAGCAAGTTTGGTGAAGATACTATATTTGGAAAAAATAAAGGAATGAATATAGAGGCTGAAGAAGGATCTTCTGTAAAATCGATCGCTTCAGGAGAAATTATATATTCTGGCATGAATAAAAATTTTGGTAATTTAATAATTGTTAAAATTATTGATTCAAATAAATATATTGCATATGCTCATTTAAATGATTTAATGTTTGTAAAAAATAATATTGTAACAGAAGGACAAATTATAGGGCATGTTGGAAGAACAGGAAAAACTTCATCACCTCAATTATATTTAGCTATAAAAATTGGTGACAAAGCTGTGGACCCTATGGATTATATTAACTTTTAGCTTTGATTTTAAACATCATGTTAACACATATATCAATCATCGCTATTATCATTAACTCGTCCTATCATTTGATCATTAAAACCATAACATTGTTGTTGGATTAATTTTATTTGTTCTTCTAACAGTTTTTTTTTCTCTTCATCGACTGCTTTTTGTTGTTCTTCTCTCATTTTTTCAAATTGTTTTGCAAGTTCTTCTGGTGTAAGCATAATAAAATCTCCTTCAAATATTAATATTAAAATCACAACATATTATTATTTTCCAATAGAATCAAATAATTAAAGGAAATTTATTATAAAAATATTATAAATAATTAATTTGATTGTAAAAATTACTATCTTATCTCTTTAAATATATTATTTATTATATTTTCTGCTTCTAAATTGCTAGGTTTTTCTAACTTATTCAATATAAAATTTGCGCCATCAAAATCTTTCTCTATTTTTTCAACATGTCCACCTAAAATATTTGCCAAAAATAATTCAGTCATAGCATAGAATGATAAACGGTTTGTTGCTTTTGCAAAGCCATGACCTTCGTCTGGATATAGAGCATAAATTACTGGAATTTTCTTCTTGTTCATTTCATTAACAACTTGTTCAGATTCATCTTGATTAACTCTAGGATCATGTTGTCCTTGTGCTATTAGTAATGGTTTTTTGATATTATCAATATAATTTATTGGAGATCTAGATGTTAAGAACTCTCTTCCTTCTTCTGTATCCCAATCTCCAAGAGCTTTTTTCATATAATTTAAAAAAGGTGCCCAATAAGGAGGAATTGTTTTAATAAAACTATTTAAGTTTGAAACACCGACTATATCAACGCCACATGCAAATATATCAGGAGTCATCGTCATACCAACAAGAGTTGCATATCCGCCATAACTCCCACCCATAATAGCGATTTTTTTAGGATCTGCAATTTTATTACTTATTGTCCAATTAATGCTATCAATCAGATCATCGTGCATTTTACCACCCCATTCTCTGAAGCTATGACTAATAAATTTTTTACCAAAGCCGGTTGAGCCACGATAATTAACACTAAGCACAGCATAGCCTCTATTAGCAAGCCACTGGTGAGTAGGATTATAGCCAAAACTATCACGAGCCCATGGGCCACCATGAACATAGAGGACTAGAGGTAAGGGATTTAACGGCATATTATTTTTATCAAGTTTTGTATCAATAGGATAAGTAATATAATTTATTAGATTTAAATCATCTCTTGATTTGATAATCACAGGATACATTTTAGCTAATTTATATTTTTCTAAATCTTTTTTATTAGTAAATAGAAATTTAGCTTGTTTATTATCTCTATCATATAAAAAATATTTTATAGGAGCATTATCCATTTCAAAAGTTACAAGCCATTTTTTACCATCTTTTGTTCTGGAATTAATATGTAAAATTCCTCTATCAAGATTTTGTAAATAATTCATATCTTCTCTTATTGTCTCATCTAAAATATTGTAAGTGACAACATCATAATTAGCATAAGTCGCTTGTATTTTTTTATTTATATTATCAAATAGCAATATTCCAATATCAGCACGTTCATCTTGAGATATCAAAATTTTTTCATTTGTTTTTAAGTTATAAGCTATTAATTGTGTTGTATCTGAATCACGACTATCTAACATATAAACTATATCACCGGTTTTATCCAAACCTAATAATGAGCTATTTGCTGAATCTTCATGAGAAATTTTAGTAAAAAATTTAAATTCTTTATTATTTTGAAATTCGTAATATTCAATTCCACCATCTTCTGATGGAGTTCCAGCAAATCTAATATTCAAATTATCATCTGATACAAATGAGTTGAATTTATCATTTTCAAAAATTAATTCTTTATCCCCATTATCTAAATTTAATTTATATATATCAAAATATTTAGGGTCACGATTATTTATTCCTATTAAGATTTGATTTGGCAGATCTATACTAGTTTTGATAATCATAGTTCTTACATTTGTTTTTTCTGTAAGAATTTGAGTTTTTTTTGTCTCAATATTGTAACTTGATAGATAAAAATTTTCATCTCCATTTGTATCTTGCATATATAATATATGTTTATTATCATATGCTATAGCGTATGACCTAATCCCTCTATCTTTATCATCAGTAATAGATTTTGCTGATTCTAGATGATTTATATCAGCAATCCAAATATTAAGTATTCCTTTTTTGGGCGCTATATAAGCTATATATTTTCCATCATAACTAAGACTTACGCTAGTTTTATCTGGATTACCAAATAATATTTGTCTTGGTATAATTGTGTTTGAGTCTATATTAGATATTTGGATTTGTGTCATAAATTTTATAAAAATTATAATTATGGTTAAAGTTACAAATAATATAAAAATCTTTTTCATATTGAGCAAGTTTTATAATGTTAAATTATTCTATAATTTGGCTGTAGTAAAGATTTTTCCCTTCATCAACTAACCTATGATACATTATCATACAATTTTTAATATGAATTGCTGGAAGATTTAAAACTCGTCTAAGTGCTGCATAAACACCTCCATGTGATACAACTAAAACCATACCATTTAATGATAAAGCTTTTTGAAAACCAGAGATAATTCTTTTCTCAAATTCTTCTATTGTTTCAGGTGGATTAATTAACTTTCCAGTCAACCAATCTTGAATAGCTTCGCCTTTATTTATAGAACATCCTTCCATTCCAATAACACATTCTTGTAATTCATTGATAAATATAATTTCTTTACCAATTTCTGCAGCTATAATTTCAGCCGTAGATTTTGCTCGTGCTAATGGACTAGAGACTATAAAATCTAATGGCTCATCTTTTAAGATTTTTGCAGCAATAGATGCTTGCTGTCTACCAAATTGGTTTAATGGAACATCTAGAGATCCCATATAGATATTTTTTCTATTATAATCTGTTTCAGCATGTCTAATGAAATAAAATGACTTATTGAGACTCATAAACTTACCATTATACATATGTAATATTTTGATTATATATTTGACAGATTTTTAGTCAATTTTATTTTTATAAATAAAATATATTAAAATTTATGATATTTCCCTCTTTACTCTAATATTAAATTATAGTAAGTTAATTAAATTAATAAATTAAGATTTAATTAAAATAAAGGAAGATAAATATGTCAAAAGAGAATGGTTACACTGATGAAAATGGAAAATTTATATATGGTGCAACAGAAGATTTAAGTAACGTTGCTAAACGAAAAGAAGAAGAGCAAAAAGAAGTGATTGGTCATATAAAAGCAATTATATGGAGCTAAAATATATTGCTATTTATAGAAATTAATAAAAGATCTTGACATTTTAATAAAACTATAATATATTAAAAGAATTATACAATTCTAGGTTTACTATCTTGAAATATTAATAAGATAATTCCAAAGATTTTAAAAAATATTTCAAGATTAATATTGACATAGCTGAAATGCTGAAAAATACTTATAATGCTACACAAGCTCATATTCCTGTAATGCTTGCTGAAATGATAAAATTTCTGCCAATAATTGAAAATGGATTATATCTTGATTGTACGTTTGGCGCTGGTGGTTACAGTAGTGCTATTTTAAATGCAACCAATGGAAAATTATTTGCAATAGATAGGGATCCTAATGTTTCTATATATGCTAATCAATTAAAACAACAATATCAGCAAAGATTTTCTTTTTTTGAAAGTAATTTTTCAAATATTTCTACTCAATTTAAAGATTTAAAATTTAATTCTATAGTCCTAGACTTGGGGGTATCTTCTATGCAGTTAGATGAAGCGCATCGTGGATTTTCATTTATGCATGATGGACCTCTTGATATGCGTATGGGATCTTGCGGTCAGAGTGCGGCAGATTTTATTAATAAAGCAGACGAAGAAATAATTGCTAATATAATTTATAAATATGGTGATGAAACTCAATCACGAAAAATAGCTAGAAAAATTATTTTAGCTAGAAATGAGGAATATATTAATACTACAGGAAAATTACGAAATATTATTCATAGTTCGATAGGATCTAGAAGTGGTAAAATAGATTCTGCAACTAAAACTTTTCAAGCAATTCGTATTTATATTAATGATGAATTGTTCGAAATAGAGAAATTACTTAAAAATATTAATAAAATCTTAGCATTAAATGGTAATTTAATTATTATATCTTTTCATTCATTAGAAGATAGAATTATTAAACATTTTTTTAAAGATAATTCTTTAAAACAAAAGGCAAGATCTAAATATTCTAATCAAATAGAAGAGTTAAATAATGATTCTTGGTTAAAAATTTTAACGAAAAAACCTATTATTCCATCTAAAACTGAGCTAATCGCTAATCCACGTGCAAGATCAGCAAAATTACGTGTTGCTCAAAAAATTTATGAACTAAAATGATACAAGTTAAAATTACAACAATCGTGATATTAGCAATTTTGCTGGTCACTATATATTCTTTATTTAGTATAAAAAATAATGTTGCAAATTTGCGCTATCAATTAACTACAGTCACTAATCAAATAAAGAAAGAACAGGATGCTATTTATCTATTTAAAGCTGAATTTGCTTCTCTAACTACTCCAAAAAGAATAAAAAAACTTGCATATACATATCTACATTTAGAAAATATTAAACCTAGTCAATTAACTCAAAACCCATTAGATAATAATCGCGATATTCCAAAAATTGAATATTCAAAAAAAATAAATAATAAAGTAAAATGGAGATATAAACGTTCACATAATAATTATATTACAACTATATCTAATAAAAAATAATGATATGAGAATAATAAAAAATATAAATCTTTTAACTAAGTGGGATAGTTCGCAATCAAACACTATATTACGTTTAAGAATTACCATTGTTTTTTTTTGTATATTATTTTTTATTTTAATATATCGAGTTCTTATTATCGCTACATCTTCTGAAGATTCTAATTTTTATAGTCAAAATTCAACAAATAAATTCAGGAAAGAAATAATAGATAGGAATGGTGTAATACTTGCTGTTAATCTCCCATCCTCATCTTTATTTGCAAATCCTACTAAAGTTATTAATGCTTCTGAGTCTCTCGATAAATTATCACAAATATTGCCTGATATTAATAAAAAAAAATTATTAGAAGAATTGAAAACTAATAAAAATTTTGTATGGATAAAGCGAGATATTTTACCTAAAGAACAAGAAATTATATTCAACCTTGGGCTTGTTGGTTTTGATTTTGAGCGTGAACAAAAGCGTGTTTATACTTTTGGTAATTTATTTTCTCATGTTATTGGATATGTTGGGCGTGATATGCTCGGTCTTGCTGGAATTGAAAGATATTTAAATAATAATCTAATTAATGATATTGATGATAATAATACAAAGTCAATTCAATTAACAATAGATGTTAATTTACAAAATATATTAGATGAGGAGCTAGAGGCTTCTATTGCAGAATTTAGAGCAAAATCTGGTGTAGCAATTGTGGTAAATCCTAATAATGGTGAAATTTTAGCTTTTGTAAATAAACCTGATTTTAATCCACATTATCCAGGAAAAGCTACTCATGAACAGCTTTTTAACAATGCAAGCCTTGGTATTTATGAAACAGGATCAATCTTTAAAACTATCTCTTTGGCGATAGGGTTTGATACTAATACTATTACTATGAATGATTTATATGATTTAACTTATTTAAAAATAGGAAATAACGTAATAAATGATTATCATAAAATGAATGGTTGGCATAGTGTGCCAGAGATATTTCTTCATTCATCTAATGTTGGTACTAGTCAAATTATTCTAGAAGTTGGTGAAGAAAATGTAAAAAAATATTTTAAAAATCTAGGATTACTTGATTCAATTAATATTGAGATACCAGAAAAAGCAAGACCCATATATCCAAATCTCAATAAGAAATGGAGTAATATTACTCTAGCTACTATGTCCTATGGTTATGGATTATCCATCAGTCCACTTCATTTTATTAAAGCTATGGTACCAATAATGAATGGTGGTATATTACATGATTTAACCTTTATTAAATCTAACAATAAAAGTCCTGGTGTTAGAATTTTAAGTCAAAATACATCTAAACAAATGAGTAAATTAATGAGACTTGCTGTAGAAAAAGGTACTGGTAAAAAAAGTGAAATAGAAGGATATTATATTGGTGGAAAAACTGGAACAGCTGAAAAATTACTAGCTGGTAGATATTTAAAAAACAGCAGAATCTCATCATTCATTGCAGCATTACCAGCTATTAATCCTGAATATATTTTATATATTATGCTTGATGAACCAAAACCAACAAAAGATACATTTGGTTTTGCCACAGCTGGATGGACGGCAGTACCATTAGCTAAAAGAATTTTTCAACAAATGATCTCACTTTATAGTATAGAACCAGTCAATCCAATCGATATAGAAGATATTATTAATATCAATTATAAAATTGATGATGATATATAAATTATTCCAAATTAATTTAATTAAACCTCATCAATTTCAGTATTTTATTTTCTTAGTGAATGGCCATTATGAACAGATACATATGAATATACATATGGCTTAATAAAACTATTTTTAAATATATACTAATCAGTATAAAAAGGAAATATATTATGCAATCTGCAGTATGGCGGAGAAAAGGGGATTCGAACCCCTGACACGTTTCCGTGAACACGCTTTCCAGGCGTGCGCCTTAAACCGCTCGGCCATCTCTCCTTAAAAATATAACAATCTAAATAAGTTAGTAAGAAATAATGAAAAAATCACGCTATTATATTCACCAATGAATTTTATCCATAATATTATTGATAAGTGATATTATCAATAATATAAAAATTTGCTTTTTTTTAAGGATTAAGTCTCATAGATATTTTATTATATAAAACTATAAAACATTGAGCTTAAACTCTTTCCATTAAAATAAAATCTTAATTACAATTAAACTACAGACTCTGTGTTATTTTTAATAAAAAGAATTTAAATGACAGAAAAAACTAATTTTGGATAGATTTTATTTTTTTTGACAATCTACTAATTGTGCGTGAAGCTTTATTAAGCTTGAGTATATTTTTATTTACACCTTTCATTATTTTAGAATGGGCATCTGATAATGCTACAACAGCAGCTTGCTTATCGTTACCTATAATAGCAGCTTTCACTCTTTTTATAAAAGTTTTAATTTCGCTAAGTCTATCTTTATTTCTAGCTGTTTTTTTTTCTGTTTGTCTAGCAGCTTTCTTTGCTGATGAATGATTCGCCATATATTACCTAATTATTCTCTTGCATTTCTATATTCGCATTTACATCTAGTTTTGGAGTTATAGAACCCTTAGCATTAATATCTCTATCAACAAATTCTATATACGCCATCGGAGCTACATCACCATGTCTAAAACCAGATTTAATTATTCTAGTATATCCACCTGGTCTTTTACTATATCTATCAGCTAAAATATTCACCAATTTTTTTGTAGCATCTTTATCTTTAATACAAGAAACTATAGCTTTAATATCAGACAATGTTTTCCCTCTTGCTTTTGTAACAAGTTTTTCAACATAAGGTCTTAATTCCTTAGCCTTAGGTAAAGTTGTATTAATTTGTTCATGCATAATCAAAGATACAGCCATATTTGCTAGCATAGATTTTCTATGACTACTTGTTCTATTTAGTTTTCTACCAAATTTTTTATGTCTCATTTTATATACCTTAAATACTAATATTGATCTTCATAATACTTGGACAACTGCTCAATATTTTCTGGTGGCCAACCTGGAATTTCCATACCAAACCTTAACGAATATGGCTCTAATATTTGTTTAATCTCAGATAATGATTTTCTACCAAAATTAGGAGTCTGTAACATTGCGGTCTCTGCTCTAATTACCAAATCACCAATATATATTATATTTGCACTTTTTAAACAATTTTGAGAACGTACAGTAAGTTCAAGATCTGCAATTTTTTTCAATAAGATAGGATTGAATGTTAATTCTTCTCTTTTTTCTTGCTTATCTTCAACTTGTTCATCAAAAATAATAAATAATTGCAATTGATCCTGTAAAATTCTTGCTGCAAAAGCAAGTGCCATATCAGGTAATATACTACCATTAGTCTCAATAGTAAGCACTAACTTGTCATAATCTGTAACTTGACCTACTCTACTATTGGCTATTTTATATGATACTTTTCTTATAGGACTAAATAACGCATCCATTGGAATTACACCTATTGGTAAATCACTATCTATTCTACTAACAGCAGGAACATAGCCCTTACCTGTTTGAATAATCAACTCCATTTCCAAATTAGAATCTTTTGAAAGATGACAAATAATTTGATCTGGATTTAATATTTCAATATCATGTCCACATTCAATCATGCCAGCTGTTACAACAGCAGGACCAACTACATTTAATCTTACAGTTTTCTTTTCAATATTAGAAGATTTTACTGCAACAGATTTAAGATTTAACACTATTTCAATCATATCCTCTTTTACACCAGGAATTGATGAAAATTCATGCATAACACCGTGAACTTTTATAGCTGTAATTGCTGAACCTTGTAAAGATGAAAGCAACACTCTTCTTAGCGCATTTCCTAAAGTCAAAGCATAGCCCCTTTCTAGTGGCTCTATAATAAAATCTACAATATTAGGATTTTGTTTAGAAGCATTTGATACCACTTTAGATGGTTTAATCAAAGAATTCCAATTTTTATTTAGCGATAACATAATTTTAGTACCATCAATATTACATTCTTCTACGTTTTGGAGGTCTAGTACCATTATGAGGCACACCTGATACATCAGTAATAGATGTAACAACAAATTGCTGATTAAATATAGCTCTCATAGCTGATTCACGCTGTACTCCTGCTCCTTTAATTCTTATTGAGAGAGTTTTTAATCCATGATCGCGTGCTACCTCCGATACTCTATCAACAGTAATTTGAGCTGCAAAAGGTGTTGCCTTTCTTGCCCCTGAAAAACCCTGTGCCCCTGCACTAGATGAAGCAATAGCATTTCCCTGACTATCAGTAAATGTGACTATAGTGTTATTAAATGTGGCTTGAATATAAACCACTCCTAAAGTAATATTTTTCTTTTTTTTCTTAATCTTAGTATGTATTTGACCCATTATCTTTGTCCTACTTATTTAGTGACTTTCTTCTTACCAGCAATCGCAACTGCTTTACCTTTTCGTGTTCTTGCATTAGAATGAGTATTTTGGCCACGAACAGGCAATTTTCTTATATGCCTTATGCCCTGGTAGCTTTTAATATTCATTTTATTCTTAATATTTAAATTAACTTTACTTCTTAAAACCCCTTCAACATCATATTCTTTTTCAATGAGATTACGTAAGCTTATAAGCTCTTGATCAGTTAAATCTTTCACTTTTTTATCTGTAGAAATTAAAGTTTTTTTACATATTTCATCAGCTTTAGTTAAACCAATACCATAAATGTAAGTCAAACTTATTAACACCTTCTTATTTGAAGGAATATTTACACCAGCAATCCTTGCCACAAATCAATCTCCGAAAACTAAATAAATAACTACTTATCAAAAACAAATAATATAAGACATACTCATAAAGTCAAATCATTTTTAACATAGATAAAATTTCTATTTCTATTTTACTTGGTGTCATAGAAGCATCTATCATATTAACATCACCAGTTTTTAAATAAAAATCTAATAATTGTTTTGTTTCTATCTTATATGTTTGAAGTCTGGAAACAATAATATCAATATTATCATCCTTACGTTTTGTAAAATCATGGCTTCCGCATATATCACAAACTCCATCAACTTTAGTATTCACAAATAAACTATTGTATATTTTTCCACAATCATTACAACTAAATCGTGCTAAAATTCTGCTAATTACTAAATCATCAGGAATTTCAAAATAAATCACTCGAATCTTATGAGGACTAATTTGTTTTAAAAAATTTGCCTGCTCAACACTACGTGGGTAACCATCAAATATACAACCATTATTATATTTATCTATAGATAAATATTTATGAATAATTTTATTCACAACCTCAGGAGGAACGAGTCCACCATTAAGCATATGAGATTCTATCAAAGCTCCTTCTTCATCATTATTATGAATCATCTCTCTAAGTAAATCGCCAAGACAAATATATGGCAATCCTGTCTTTTGAGATAAAAATTTTACTTGAGTTCCTTTACCTGAACCAGGTGGCCCCATCAATATTATATTCATAATTTTTCAATCTATCTAGTTTTTAAACTTCATTTTCTTCATCAAATCTTCATATTTCGAACTAAATAAATGTGTTTGTATTTGTGAAAAAGTATCAAGAACAACATTGACTACTATTAAAAAACTTGTTCCTCCTAAAGCAAATGATATAGAATATTTATTCATAAATATTTCTGGAACGACACAAATAAAACTTAAATATATACCACCTATAACTGTAAGTCTAGTCAACAAATAATCAAAATATTCCGCTGTATTTTTTCCAGGTCTTCTACCAGGTATATATGCACCATATTTTCTCAAATTATTGGCTGTATCCTCAGAATTAAATACAACAGCAGTATAGAAAAAACTAAAAAACATTATTAATGCTGTATAAAATAATATATATAAAATTTTTCCATGACCTAAATAAAAAGCTACATTAGACATTATATCTGAATCGCTTACTGTAGAAGAAAAATTCGCTATTGTTACAGGAAATAATAATAATGAACTTGCAAAAATTGGAGGAATTACTCCTGCAGTATTCAATTTAAGTGGCATATGCGTAGCATCCCCACCATATATCTTGGTTCCAACTTGTCTTTTAGGATATTGAACTAAAATTTTTCTTTGAGCTTTTTCAAAAAAAATTATAATAAATATTATCGCAATAACACCTAAGAAAATTGCTAAAGCTATGAAAGGTGATATTGCCCCCTTTCTCGATAAATCAAACATATTAATAATGGCACTAGGAACGCCAGATACTATTCCTATAAAAATTATCAAAGAAGAGCCATTTCCAATACCTCTAGCTGTAATTTGCTCACCTAACCACATTAAAAAAATAGTTCCAACAACCAGAGTTATAACTGTTATAAGTTTAAATAAACTACCTGAAATTACTACAACTGGTCCTGTATCTGTAATTATATTTTCTAAACCTACAGCAACACCATAAGCTTGAAAAGATGCAAGCAATAATGTTAAATATCTAGACAATTGGTTTATTTTTCTCCTTCCAGATTCACCATCTTTTTTTAAATTTTCTAATGGTTTATAAATCATCGACATTAATTGCATTATAATTGAAGCAGTAATGTATGGCATAATTGCAAGAGCAAATATAGACATTCTACCTAACGATCCGCCTGACAACATATTAAACATGCCCAATAGACCAGATTGATTCTGAGTAGCAAGATCAGCTAATGCCATAGCATCAATACCTGGCACAGGAATAAAAGCACCAAATCTACAAATTAACAACATAAAAACTGTAAAGATGACTCTTTTACTTAAATCATCAGATGTACGTTTTGATACAACATTCATATCATATTATAATATTAATTTTACAAATTATTCTTAATTATACCTGTCTTATTCTTAACACGCTTTTATATTACACGACCACCGCTAGATTCTAATAAAATTTTAGCGCTTTCAGAATATGCATCAAATTTTACAATTAACGAAAATTTTGGTTTGTAACCATTAGATAAAAGTTTCAAATTTTTTGTTGCATTTTTTAAAAAACCATAATCAACTAAAAGATTTTTATCAATCACATTATTAAAATCATGGTTATATTTTATCAACATATTTTCCAAGTAATGTATATTGATAACATAATATTTTTTAGTTGAAATACAATTAAATCCCCTCTTTGGCAATCTCTTTATAAGTGGCATTTGTCCACCCTCAAATCCTTTGATTGCGACACCTGATCTAGATTTTTGCCCCTTTACACCTCTACCGCATGTTTTTCCTTTGCCGCTACCAATACCACGACCTACACGAATTCTAGTTTTTTTGGCACCAAAATTATTACTTAATTCATTTAAATTCATTTAAAAAACTCTATTTAATTTTCTCAACTTTTACAAGATGTTGTACCTTATTGATCATTCCTATAATAGAAGGTGTAGCAACTAAACATACTGTTTTATGTAATTTGTTTAATCCAAGACCAAGTAAAGTAGCCCTTTGAGCTGGCTTACGTCCTATAGAACTACCAATTTGTGTAACATTAATTTTTTGATTATCTACATTATTCATTACATCACCTATTCATCTATTTCGGGAATTATTAGCTTTGTATTTTTTGTTAGCAGCTCTGGAACTCTCTTACCTCTACGTTGAGCTATTAATCTTGGAGTAGACAATTTCGATAAAGCATCAAATGTAGCTTCTATCATGGAATATACATTACTAGATCCTATGGACTTAGCAACAATATCATGTACTCCTAAAGAATCAAAAATAGCTCTCATAGGACCACCAGCAATAATACCAGTACCTGGTTTAGCTCTTCTAAGTATAACTTTAGCAGAACCACTTCTACCTTCTATATCATGATGAATAGTTCTATTTTGATATAAATTCACTCTCACTATTGATTTTTTTGCTTTTTCAGTAGCTTTAGCACGAGCAGAGGTCACTTCACTAGCCTTACCATGGCCCCAACCAACGGTTTTATTAGTTTTATCACCCACAACAACGCATGCTGAAAACGAGAACTTTCTACCACCAGTTATAACTTTTGTTACTCTACTAACATGCACTAACACTTCACTAAAAGCATCAGTAGCATTTTTTTTTAATTTAGACATATGAAATTCCACGTTAAAATTCTAAAATTTCTCTAGCCGCTTCAGATAAAGCTTTTATAACACCATGATATTTATTACCACCTTTATCAAAAACAACTTTATTCACACCCTTCAAGATAGCTTTTTTAGCTATTAATTCTCCTACTTGAATGGCAGCAGCAACATTACAATTTGACTTTTTTGGTATATTAATTTCCTTATCTAAAGTCGAAGCAGAAACGATAGTTGTAGCATTAACATCATCTATAATTTGTGCATATACATGTCTGCCTGATTTAAAAACAGAAAGTCTAGGTCTATCTGTAATTCTAGCAATTTTGCTACGTACTCTTTTTTTTCTTATATCAAATCTAAGTTTTGAATTACGCATTTCTAACTCTTATAAATAGTATTAATTTTTCTTCTTACCTTCTTTTCTTTGAATATAAGCACCTTTCTTACTTATACCTTTTCCTTTATATGGTTCTGGAGGTCTTTGAGATATAATCTCAGAAGCAAACTGACCTAGCTTTTCCTTATTTATACTTTCTAAAATTATTATATTCTGTTTAGGTATACTCACTTTTATTATAGAAGGTATTTCAATTTTAGTATTATGACTTTTCGCTAACATCAAATTCAGGTAATTATCCTTAATATTTGCCTTATAACCAACACCATTTATATCAAGTTCCTGAATAAAACCTTGAGTAACACCTTTTACCATATTATTTATAATACTTCTAGCCGTTCCCCACATAGCTCTAACAAATCTATCGTTAGACAATGGCTTTACCAAAATATTATTACCTTCAACAGATATCGATATATCGCCTTGAAATTTTGTAGATAACTCACCTTTAGGTCCTAGTACTCTAACAAACAAACCATCCAATTGCACTTGTACTCCCGCAGGAACTATAATAGGTAACTTTCCAATTCGTGACATTTTCTTTCCTTAAAACACTTTACAAACTATTTCGCCGCCGACATTATATGAATGAGCTAATCTGTCAGAAATTACACCTTTAGGTGTAGACAAGATATAAATCCCCATATTATTATAATAACCTTTTAGTTTATTACAAGCAGAATAAATTCTTTTTCCTGATTTTGATACTTTAGAAATTTCTCGTATTGCTGGCTCACCTTCTAGTGAGTATTTCAAAAAAACTTCTAAAAAACTAATATTATTTTGTGGTATAACAGCATATGAAGTTATATAACCTTCCTCTTTTAAAACAGCCAATATTGCTATCTTCATTTTTGAAGAAGGTAAAATAATCTTCATCAACTTACTTTTTTGCGCATTTCTGATTCTAGTAATCATATCTGCTATATTATCTGTCATCGACATATTTATAAACCCATCAACATATTTTTACCAACTAGCTTTAACTAAACCCGGGACCAAACCTTGACCTCCTAGACGCCTTAACATATGTCTAGAAATACCAAATTTTCTATATACACCCCTTGAACGTCCCGTCAATTCACATCTATTTCTAATACGAGTAGGACATGAGTTTCTTGGTAATTCAGCCAGTTTCATTACAAAATTAAATCTTTCTTCTAACGAGATATTTTTATCATATATTTTTGCTTTTAAGTCACTGCGTTTACTCAACAAAGACTTAGCAAATTTTTCTCTTCTTTTATTTTTTTGTATAGAACTAATTTTTGCCATTTACATACTCAACAAATTAATTATAAAAAGGTAAATTAAATTCTGATAATAAGAATTTACCTTCATGATCGGTACGTGCACTAGTAACAATTGTTATATCCATACCACGAATCACATCTATTTTATCATAGTTAATTTCAGGGAATACTATTTGTTCCTTAATACCGAAAGTGAAATTTCCTCTTCCATCAAAACTATTAAATGAAAAACCTCTAAATTCTTTTATACGAGGCAAAGCCATAAATACTAGTCTTTCTAAAAAATCATACATTCTATCTTTACGCAATGTAACCTTACAACCTATGTGCATACCTTCACGCAGTTTAAAAGTCGCTATAGATTTTTTAGATGAAATTATAACTGGTTTTTGACCTGAAATAAGAGTCATATCATTTACAGCATTACCAATAATTTTGGAATTTAATACTGATTCACCAACTCCCATATTTATAACTATTTTTTCAATTTTAGGAATTTGATGTTTATTTTTATATAGAAATTGTTTTTGCAAATTTTCAATAATTTTTTTAGAATATAATTCTTTAAATCTTAAGGACATTATCTTTTATCTCCTTGAAAAATTTCACCAGATTTTTTAGCAAACCTTACTTTTGAACCATCTTCCAAAAATTTAAATCCAACTTTAGTTGCAACAGCAAATTTAGGATCAACTAAAGCAACATTGGAAATATTAATACAAGCTTCTTCCTGAACAATTCTACCGGCAGACTGCTTACTTGGTTTTAAATGCTTAGTTACTAAATTCACACCTGAAACTTTAATCTTATTTAATAATGGAAAAACTTTCAATACTTTCCCTTTCATGCCCTTATCACGACCAACAAGTACAATAACTTCATCACCCTTTTTTATTTTTAATTTTACCATATTATAATACCTCCTCTGCAAGAGACATAATTTTTACAAATTTTTTAGCTCTCAATTCTCTAGTTACAGGACCAAAAACTCTTGTACCTATTGGCTCGCCTTGCTTATTTAAAAGCACTATAGCATTAGAATCAAACTTAATAGTACTACCATCTTGTCTTCTAACACCATATTTAGTTCGCACGATCAAAGCTTTATATACTTCTCCCTTCTTCACTTTACATTTTGGCAATGCTTGCTGAATAGCAACCACTATAACATCACCGAGAGAAGCAATCATACGATGTGATCCACCTAAAACCTTAATACATTTAACGCTTTTAGCACCGGAATTGTCTGCAACATCCAATTTACTCTGCATTTGAATCATATATTATTCCAATCAACACTTAAAAACAAAATAATTTAATAAAAATTTAAATTATTTATAAAAAACAAAAACTAACCTATACAATAACATTTAAATCAATAACTTGCCAGGTTTTTGTTTTAGATATTGGGGCACACTCAATAATGCTGACCAAATCACCTTCCTGATACAAGCCTTCTGAATAATGAGCTGCATATTTCTTAGTTTTTTTTACAATTTTCCCAAATTTAGGATGAGCAGATATTCTACCAACTCTAACTATTAGCGTATTTTGTGATTTAGCACTAACAACCTTTCCCTTTAATACTCTTCTTGGCATAACTTATCCCTTAGATTTTAATCTATTTGTTAATTCAGTATTAATACGAGCTATAGATTTTTTAACAATTGAAAAACTACTTGTATTTTTAAGACTACCTAATTTTTTATGAAATCTTAAATTAAATAATTCTTTTTTCAATAACAATAATTTTTGTTTTAGTTGATCTATACTAGAGTGAATTACTTCACTATTTAAAATATTTTTATTCATATCGTCTCACTATTTTAGTTCTCACTGGCAGTTTTGCACTAGCAAGTTCCAATGCCTGGCATGCAACTTCTTCCGATACACCTTCTACCTCAAACATAATCCTTCCAGGAGAAACTCTAACAGCAAAAAATTCTGGAGCCCCCTTACCCTTACCCATTCTTACTTCAGCAGGTTTTTTAGAAACAGGCAAATCAGGAAAAATCTTTAACCAAAGCCTTCCTTGTCTTTTCATGCATCTAGTTGCAGCTCTTCTTGCTGCTTCTATTTGTCTTGCTGTGACACGGAGCCCATCCAAAGATTTTAAACCAAAAGATCCAAACGCAAGCATTGTACCAGCTTTAGATTTGGAAACAACTCTACCTTTATGAGCCTTTCTAAATTTTTGTTTCTTAGGAGCCAACATTCATCTTACTCTTTTATAAATTAATTCTTTCTTCTAGACTCTGAATATTCACCATTATATACCCAGACTTTTACACCTATGACACCATAAGTCGTCATAGCTTCAGCAGTAGCATAATCAATATCAGCTCTCAAAGTATGCAATGGAACTCTTCCTTCCATATACCATTCAGTTCTTGCAATTTCAGCACCAGCAAGACGACCTGAACAACTAATTTTTATACCTTGGCCACCATGTTTCAAACAAGATTGCATAGCAGTTTTCATTACTTTTCTAAAAGAAGCTCTTTTTTCAAGCTGCAATGCTACATTTTGTGCAATAATAGGAGCATCAACATTTGGTCTTTTGACTTCATGTATATTAATATAAATTTCATCTAATGCAACTATTTTTTGCACATCTTTTTTAAGTTTATCAATATCATTACCACTTTTACCAATTATAACACCAGGCTTTCTTGCGTAGATATTCACAACAATAGATTTTACAGAAGGTCTATCAATCAATATACGACTAACTTGAGCAAACGTATAATTCTTGTTAATAAGATTTTTAGTTTGTATGTCTTCTAAAAATAATTTTTTGTAATTTTTTTCAGCATAAAAAATAGAATCCCATTTCTTAATCAAAGTAGGACCAACTCTTAGTCCATGTGGATTATTTTTTTGACCCATATTACACTTCTCCTTCGACAACAGTAATATATAAATTACTAAAAAACTTTTCTATTCGCGCTCCTCTACCCTTAGCTCTTGGTCTCATACGCTTCATCACAATCGACTTTCCAACAGTAGCGAGAGAAACGACCAAATTATCTATATCCATTCCATAATTATTTTCAGCATTAGCAATCGCTGATTTTAAACACTTACTAACATCAATAGCTATACGTTTTTCAGAAAAGCTCAATTGCTTTAAAGCATCAGACGCTTTCATATTTCTAATAAGAGAAGCAACCAAATTTAACTTCCTAGGACTAACTCTTATATTATTTGCAACAGCTTTAACTTCAATAACACTCAATAATTGATTTCGTATCATACTTATTTTCTCTTTACTTTTTTATCAGCACCATGACCATAATAAGTCCTAGTTGGAGCAAATTCACCTAATTTTTTACCAACCATTTCTGAAACAACAGATACTGGTATAAACTTTTTACCATTATGTACATTAAAAGTGATCCCTACAAAAAATGGTAAAATGGTAGACCTTCTAGACCATGTCTGAATCATTCCTGGCTTACCTAAGGATACAAAATTCTGTACTTTTTTTATCAAATAACCATCTACAAATGGACCTTTCCAAACTGAACGTGCCATATATTAACTACTTCCTTCTCTTGACAATAAATTGTGATGTGCGTTTATTTTTACGAGTCTTTTTACCTTTGGTTGGCTTACCCCAAGGCGTCACAGGATGACGACCACCAGATGTTTTACCTTCACCACCTCCATGAGGATGATCCACAGGGTTCATAGCAACACCTCTAACATGAGGTCTTACACCAAGCCATCTATTCCTACCAGCTTTACCCAAATTAATATTTTTTTCATCTGGGTTTGATACAGCACCAATAGTAGCTCTGCATTCTAATGACACAAGTCTAAACTCACCAGATCTAAGTTTTAATTGTGCATAACCTGAATCTTTAGCTACCAAATCAGCAAATGAACCTGCGGATCTTGCCATCTGGCCACCTTTGCCTAGTTTCATCTCAACATTATGTACAGTTGTACCGACAGGTATAGATTTAAGTGGTAAACTATTACCAATTTTAATATCTACGTCATCCCCTGAAATTATTTTGTCACCAACAGAAAGTTTTTGTGGCGCTAAAATATAGTTTATATCACCATCTTCATACTTAATTAAAGCTATAAATGCAGTTCTATTTGGATCATATTCTATTCTTTCAACTACAGCAAATATATTTTGCTTATTTCGCTTAAAGTCTATGAATCGATATAATCTTTTATGACCTCCACCCTTTTGCCAAGAGGTGATTCTACCAAAATTATTTCTGCCACCTGTCTTTATAAGACCTTTAGTCAATGATTTATAAGGACGTCCTTCCCACAAACCATCTCTTGCGACTTGCACTAATTGTCTCATTGAAGGTGTAAAAGGATTAAATTTCTTTAAAGCCATATTATTTCACTCCTCCTGTAAAATCAATTGTGTAACCTTCTACTAAAGTGACTATGGCTTTCTTCTTGTCAGAAGTGCGGCCACGAATTCCTTTGAATATTTTATTTTTACCTTTAGTATTTAAGATATTTACTTTTTTAACTTTAACATCAAAAATCTTTTCTACTGCTCTCTTAACAGATAGCTTATCTGCAGATATCATCACATAAAAAGTAAATTTATTTTGTTCTGATAAAATAGTTGTTTTTTCTGTAATTATTGGTGTTCTTATTAAAT
Source organism: Rickettsia conorii (assembly GCA_020726135.1). Classification (GTDB taxonomy): domain Bacteria; phylum Pseudomonadota; class Alphaproteobacteria; order Rickettsiales; family Rickettsiaceae; genus DYTE01. The sequence continues at coordinate 3,330 of DYTE01000002.1, read as the reverse complement.
CATAATCTTGATATACTATCATTTAAGCCTCTCTTCTAAAGATTCTAATCCTGATTTTGAAATCAATACATAGTCTGCTTTAATAATATCATATACATTAGCACCAATTTGTGGGACTAAAATAGTATGCGGTATATTATTCATAGCTAATGAAAAATTCCTATCTATATTATCACCATCTACCATAAACATACTTCTAGCAGCAAATTTTTCTAACATAGTTAATAAAATGGAGGTTTTTGGTTCATGCATTTTAAATTCATCTATAACCAATAATTTCCCTTCAGAAAATTTCATTGAGAGAGCATTTATTAAACCAAGCTTTCTAACTCTTTTTGTTAACTTAGTTGCATGACTTCTTGTTTGAGGGCCATGTGATACACCACCACCTCTCATTTGAACAGATCTAAGAGACCCTTGTCTAGCATTACCAGTACCTTTTTGTTTGAATGGTTTTTTTGTTGTACCTGAAACATCTGAAACAGTTTTAGTTTGGTGATTACCTGACCTTGCCTTAGCTCTTTGCCAATCTATTACCAATTTTATTATATCATCTCTTATAAAATTCAGACCAAAAATAGTTTCTTGAACTTCTATTTCACCAACGGTCTCATTATATAAACTTAATATCTGAGTTTTCATAATTTTTTACTTTTTAATCGCATCTTTAATATAGACAAAAGAACCTTTTGAACCAGGTACGCTACCTTTAACCATAATAATTCCTTTGTCAATATCTCTAGATATTACGCACAAATTCTGAATTGTTACACGGGCTGCTCCTAAATGACCAGCCATTTTCTTATTTTTAAATACTTTTCCTGGATCTTGTCTTCCTCCAGTAGAACCATGTGATCTATGAGATACAGAAACACCATGTGAGGCTTCCAATCCACGAAAATTATGTCTCTTCATTGCCCCAGCAAAACCTTTTCCTATACTAGTAGCAGTTACATCAACAAATTGACCATCACTAAAATGAGAAACAGACAATTCACATCCTACATCTATAAAATTATCTTCAGAAATACGAAATTCTTTTAATTTTATTTTAGGAGTAATTTTTATATTTGCAAAAAACTGCTTCAAAGGTTTATTAGTTTTTTTAGCAGAAAAAGCTCCAACTACGAGAGCATTATAACCATGTTTTTCAATAGTTTTATGAGATACAACTTGACATTCTTTAACTTGTAAAAAAGTTACAATTGAACGAATACCAGAATCGTTAAAAATCGAAGTCATACCAAGTTTTTTTGCAATCAAACCAGTTCTTATCATTTTCCACTCTCCAACTTAATTTCAACATCAACACCAGCTGGCAAATCTACCTTTTTTAAAGCTTCGATAGTTTGAGGAGTTGCATAACTGATAATTAGCAATCTTTTCTGTGTTCGTATTTCAAATTGTTCTCTAGATTTTTTATGTACATGCGGAGATCTATTAACTGTAAATCTTTCTATTTTCCGAGGTAATGGAATTGGACCATTGATATCAGCACCAGTTCTTTTTACTGCAAGAACTATTCCTACCGCAGCTTGATCAAGAATTTTGTGGTCAAAAGACTTAAGACAAATTTTTATTTTTTGATTATTCTTCATTAAAATTAATTCCTAAACAGCTTAATCATATTTCTTAAGTTACAAATATATTTTTATTACAGTTCCTAAATTACATGTTACAAACAATTAATTTTAATAATCTTAACTATTTCGTATAATTTTTAATTATATTAACAGTCTCATTAAAAACTAATAACAGTAATTTATTTACTATAATTTTAACAAAAATATAAACAAGTCAAAGTTTTTTTATACTTTAAACTTGTAAATATTACATATTTTTATTTTATTTTAAAATTTTTGATACTACTCCAGCACCAATTGTTCTACCACCTTCACGTATAGCAAAACGTAAACCTTGATCCATAGCTATAGGAGATATCAAAGTAATTCTCAATGTAACATTATCACCTGGAGCAACCATACTAATAGTTTCAGGCAAATGAACTTCACCAGTCACATCTGTAGTTCTAAAATAAAACTGTGGACGATATTTATCTGTAAATGCAGTGTGACGTCCGCCTTCTTTAGAAGTCAGAACGTATATTTCAGCTTCAAATTCAGTATGAGGTGTTATAGAACCTGTTTTTGCAAGAACTTGTCCTCTAATAATATCTTCTCTAGCTATACCACGTAATAAAATTCCAACATTGTCACCAGCTTCACCACGATCAAGTAGCTTTTTAAACATTTCTACACCAGTACATGTGCTTTTTCTTGTATCATTAATACCAACTATTTCAATTTCTTCACCTACTTTTACTGTACCACGCTCTATTCTACCAGTAGCAACAGTTCCTCTTCCAGCTATAGAAAAAACTCCTTCAACTGGCATCAAGAAAGCTTGATCTACGTCTCTTTGTGGTGTAGGTATATATGAATCAACTGCTTCCATCAACTTCAAAATAGCTTCTTCCCCTGCAGGCTCACCATTTAATGCTTGCAATGCAGAACCACGAATCACAGGAATTTCATTACCTGGAAATTTATATTCTTTTAACAAATCTCTAATTTCTTCTTCTACCAAGTCTAACATTTCTGGGTCATCCACCATATCAACTTTGTTTAAGAAAACAACGATATAAGGAACACCTACTTGTCTCGCAAGAACAATATGCTCTCTTGTTTGAGGCATTGGACCATCAGCTGCAGAAACAACAAGTATAGCACCATCCATTTGAGCAGCACCAGTAATCATATTTTTTACATAATCAGCATGACCTGGACAATCAACGTGAGCATAGTGCCTATTTTTAGTTCTATATTCCACGTGAGCTGTAGCAATAGTGATACCACGAGCTCTTTCTTCAGGGGCGGCATCAATATCATCATATGCTCTAAACTTAATAGTAGAATCCCCTTTAGCTAAAACCATTGTGATCGCAGCCGTTAAAGAAGTTTTTCCATGATCAACGTGCCCAATTGTTCCAATATTTACATGGGGCAGACTACGATCAAATTTTTCCTTTGCCATAATTTTATTCTCTACAAAAATTTTTAAGGTTTACACTAACAATTTTGATAAGATACATCATTTCTAAAAAATTATCAATAACATAATACATTCGAAAGCATGTAATAACAAAATTAACATTAATTTTATTGTAAATTTTGGAGCGGGTGATGGGAATCGAACCCACGTGGCCAGCTTGGAAGGCTGGAGCTCTACCATTGAGCTACACCCGCAATAATCACAACTTCACTGAATCATTTATGGTGGTGGAGGGAGAAGGATTTGAACCTTCGAACGCATACGCGGGCAGATTTACAG
>DYTE01000011.1:19811-35197 GCA_020726135.1 Rickettsia conorii | reverse complement strand
CATTTTGCATTTAAAGTTTTGAGGTTATAAAATTCTTAGTTAGAACGGCCCTGATTGAGCTAACAAAAATTTTTCATCTTGGTTATTCACAAGAGTATGAAGGTGATTATCTGATGATTCATAATCTGTTTTATGTTGTGGATAAGGAATATCTTGTAAATCCTTATTAGGTATTTTCTCAATTTCATCTGCAAATTTCACTGATTTTGTTGATGTTGAGCATTTATCAGACAATTGATGATCTTGATATTGAATTATAATCTTTTTGAACTTTTCTTGTTCCTGCATAACAGCATTTTTTAATGCTTGTTTAGATGGAAATATTCTACCTCCCCATTCCACTTTTTTAAATTTAGATTTACCTAATATTATTTTTAATATCTCTATAGTGTTCTGATATTCAGAATCTGTATTATTATTATCTCTATTGTCAAATAATTCATTGCATAAATTATCAAAATTTTTAATTTCTTGCTGTTTTATTTCGTGCAGTAAAACTATATTTTTAAGTGCTGGAAGAATTATAGATTGATAATTATCAGAGAGGTGAGTTTCGAGTTTTTCGTTCTTGCATAATATCTCATACCACAAATCAATTGTTCTTAACGAGAGATTTTCATATTGTTGAAGATTAGCTATGAATCCTTGATTAACAAATATTTGAAATAATATTTCACAATTTTCAAGCATTAAGTTACGTTCTACAGATGTTTGTAATATTTGTAATAAGGCTGATTCTAATATTTGACTCACATAATGATGATCGCATCCATCTCTAAAATTATATATTGTCTTTTCTAAAGATTCGATATTTTTTAATAAAATAGAATTACTATTCTGTTTGTTATCAACAGACTCTAATTCCTTTATTGCATCTTCGTAATTTATTTTATCTTCAGTAAAATCACATATAATATTAATTTTAAGCGTATATTTAATAATATCATGTAAATTATAAATATTAGTTATATGATGAGAACTATTATAATTAAGTATGTGTTTCACTCTAGCAGTTATATCTTCCGATGTTGAAGAGTCATGCATAAATTCTGAATTTGAACTAACGCTAATGATGAAATCATCAAATGTTTGCTCTTCATTTTTATCTATTTCAGGCGATTGTTGACTTTTTAGCCAATTGTCATAATCATTTTTGTTTGTAATTGAGTCATATGCAATTATGGATAGTTCTTCTGTCAGTTCACCTATCTTTTCATTATTTTCACCAAATAGTTTTTTTCTTGCATTTTCTAACTTCTCTTTTAATTTATCATTGAACTTATTTACATCTGTTTGAAAAGTGTTTGTCGAATCATATTTTGCTAATATATACTTAATAAAATTAGGATACATAGCTGAAGATAATTCATTTTTAAGTAGTGGTATGAGATATTTTATCCTGATAGCTTCATGCAAATTAGTAAGATCTTGAGTATTGATTTGTTTTTTTGTATGAACCTCATCAAAACGTGGTTTTATAATATATGTAATTAAACTCTTTAATTTCAACCCTTCAATTTCATTGTGCTTAGGCATATTTATTCATAATTATATTAATAAATTTAACAAGCACATTATATATAATATATTTCTAATTTGCAATAAAAAATAACGAAAAAGTTAAAAAATAATAATGTTTTTAAATAAAAGCCTTAATTTAAGCTAATTCAATAGTTATAAAATTAAAGAATTAATTAAACCTTAATTTTTAGTAAAATATTTGGATCTTTTGCTAAATCTATAAATATTTTCCTCTCATAATCTAATATTTGCTCTTCTGTAACATTGCCAAGATCTATAATTTTTTGAAGTTCTATCAATATTCTTTGAGAAAATTTGTCATTTTTATCTAATTGAATCTTTTCTTGTAAATTCAACGAAGGCAAATCAAAATTTTCAATTTTTTTAGTTTTATTTATAGAACAAACATCAATTTTAAATGCATGTGATAATAATTCATGTCTATTCATAATGATTTCTATATTTGAAATATTATAGTCTACAACAAAATAATCAGCTGAATTAGTTTGATTTTTATACAAAATATTTTGTAAATTTTTTAACAACATATCTTCATTATTTTGTGAGCGAATAAACATTTCTTTTATTCCACCAAAGGCTGGTATTAAACCTAAATTCATTTCAACAAGACCAGCATTTAAATCTTGTGTTGCAACTATATAAGATGAATGTAACAATAATTCACAACCTCCTCCTAATGCGATGCCAGATACACAACTAATGATATTTATTGTAGAATATTTCATTCTCATCATTGTTTGTTGACCAAGTTTTAGAAAATCATCTAACTTTTGAAATTCTTTATTTTCAATCAAATATGCTAAGAACTTTAAATCAAGACCTGCTGAAAAATTAGTTTCTGAATAAATATAAAGATTTTTATCATGTGTTTCTGCAAAAATAATAGATTCTAATAATAGTTTGAATATTTCTTCATTTAATATATTCATTTTTGTATGAATTGTAAAAATTAATTTGCCATGAAAATGCAGAAAACTAGCTGATTCATTCTTTAATAATATTTTACTATTTTCAAATATATTATCATTGGGATGAAAATTATCTTTAACAATATTCATATAGGCATTTTGTATTAAATAGTTAGAAATTTCTAAATTTTGAGAAACTGCATATTTTTTAATAAGTTCAAAACCATCTTTAATATGAAAAGATAATAATTCAAATGGTCCAACATTCAGGCTATATCCCAGCTTCATAGCTTTATCAATATCATAAATATTATTGGTTACATTTGGAATTAAACTAGTGACATATAAATAATATTCACAAATTATTTCTTTGAAAAATTTTTGATAAATACCATCACCATATATTATATCATTTAAAGATATAAAATTATCCTCAACATTAGATAAATTATTGTAAGATTCATCAGAAAAATTTATCACTTGTTTAATTTTTTTTCCATTAATTATTTGAATGCGATAAAACCCCCCATCTCCTTTGCGTCCTATTAAATTTTTTTCAATCATACTATTTAAAAGAGGTGATTTATTATCATATATTTTTTTATAATAATCATTATTAGGTAAATTTAAAACGAGTGATGATGATATAAGTTTCATAACATCATGACCTATTAAATCATATAAACCAAATATAGAAGTAGATGGAAAATAAAAATATTTTGAAAAAATATAGTCAATAATTACAGGATCAAGATTTTCTTTAATAGCTTTACTAACAACTAATTCTAATAGAAAACAGCCTATCCTATTCGCTATAAATCCAGGCGTATCATTACATTCAACAATAGTTTTGCCAAGAATTGATGTTAAAAATACAGATATATTGTTGACAGTATTTTTACTAATAGTAGAATCTACAACAAGCTCGACAAGTTCCATATATCTTGGAGGATTAAAAAAATGAGTGATAAGAAATCTAGATTGTACATCATCTGGTAATCCCAATTTCAATTGCTTCAAAGGTAATGTGGAAGTATTAGATGCAATAATGCAATTTGGTTTTAAATATTGCAATAATTTTTTATATAAATCATGTTTAATTGCAATTTTTTCAATTATTACTTCAATAATTAAATCACATTCAGAGATTAGATGTAAATCATCTTCGATATTACCTAATTTTATAAAATTAGCTCTATTGGGATGAGATAATCCATATGGTTTTTGTACTAGTAATTTTTGCATGGCTTTTTGAACAATTATATTTCTATCATTTGTTTCATTTGCTACTATATCTAATAAAATTACCTCATAAGAAGCATTTGCAATTAAAGCTGCAATGTTAGCTCCCATAATGCCAGCGCCAATAATACATATTTTTTGAATTTTATTCTCCATAAATTACACCTTTTATTAAATTATATATTTGAGTTTTCATAGTGAGACAATATTCATAAATTTTTAAATTAAAATAAAACATTGAAATTAATTCCAATTATTAACAAAAAATTAACTATTTAATAAATTTATTATAAAACAAGTTCGTGAGGACCATAATATGGTTATTCTCTGTAAATAGGTTATCTAAAAACTAATTATTGTCAACCATTATATAATAAAATTTAATAATATTTTAAATAATTTAACAATAATTCCTTCAATGCTTAAATTTAAAATTAATTTTCAGTTATATTAAATTCTAAATGCGAAAGTTTCATACGTTCAGATTTTATTATAGATATAACAGAATTAGACGTTTCATCAATGTGATTATTTACAATAACATACTCATATTCTTCAAGATGCGATATATAATCATGCGCTTCATTCATACGTGATTTTATTACTTCCTCGCTATCTTGATTACGTAATTTTAAACGTTTCTCTAGCTCTTCTATTGAAGGTGGCATAATAAAAATACTAATATTATTAGGAAATTCTTTTCTAACATTTCGTGCACCTTGCCAATCTATGTCAAATAAAACATCATATCCATTATTTAACATATTATTAATATCTATTTTACTAGAACCGTAATAATTATTATAAATTTTTGCATATTCTAGAAATATATTTTTTTCAATTAATTTATTAAATTCTGCTGATGTTTTAAAGAAATAATCTATTCCTTCAATTTCTTCAGAACGCTTAAGTCTAGTTGTTGTAGAAATAGATAATTTAATATATTCCATATGTTTTAATATATATTTAATTATTGTAGATTTGCCAGTACCAGATGGAGCTGATATAATTATTGGAAATCCTTTTTTACGAAAAAATTTATACATTTAAAAAAACCTTGTTCTATTTTATAATCATATATATACTCATTATTACGACTAAGTAAATAAATATTTTCATTAAATTTAATAAATAAAATATTTAAATAATTAATATGTTTATAAAATAAAATTATGATGTGTGCTTATATTGCGACTGTAAAAAAATGAATAATATATAAAATATCTATAAATCAATAATATGATTTGAATAAAAATATAGTATGGTATAAACAATTAATATTAAAAAACTTGTTAATTCATAAATGGTAATTATTTATTATGGTCACAAGACTTCCAAACAATTCATTATCTCAAGATCTCGAAATATTGGTCATAGATGATGAATCTGACATTAGAGATTTGGCTTCAGACATATTAAAAGATGAAGGATTTATTCCAAGACTTGCTGCAAATAGTAGTCAAGCTTTTAAAATATTAAATGAACGAACGCCATCTGCTATATTATTAGATATTTGGCTTCATGGTAGTGAACTTGATGGACTTGGAATACTTGAAATTGTAAAAAAACGTTATCCGTTAATGCCTGTAATAGTGATAAGTGGTCATGGTACCATTGAAACAGCTGTTTCAGCTATTAAACTTGGCGCTTACGATTATTTAGAAAAACCTTTTAATCATGATAAATTAATTATTCTATTAAAAAGAGCTTGTGAGACAGCAAAATTAAAACGTGAAAATATTGATTTAAAAGCCAAAGTTTTGGATAAAACAGAGATTATTGGTAATGCTTCTGTAATTTCTAAGTTAAAATCAGAAATTAATAAACTTTCTCAAACTAATACAAGAATTTTAATTGAAGGAGCTATCGGTACTGGCAAAGAACTTGTAGCACGTATGGTTCATAAACAATCTAAAAGAGCGAATGCTCCTTTTATTTTATTTAATCCAATATGTATGAGTGCTGAAAAAATATTACAAGAAATGTTTGGACCTTTTGAACAAGATGGTATTAAAAGATTATCTTCTCTTGAAATTGCAAATAATGGTACTTTTTATATAGATGAAATCAGTAATCTACCAATGATTGTGCAATCAAAATTATTAAAATTTTTACAAGACCAAGTTTTTGAACAAGTTTCTGGTAAAAAAGTTAAATTAGATATTAGATTTGTTGCTGCTACTGCCAAAAATATTAGAGAAGAAATAGAAGAGGGAAGATTTTTAAATGATTTATATTATCGTTTAAATGTTACTAATATAAAAACCCCTTCTCTTTCAGAGCGAAAAGATGATATTCCAATTTTAATCAAATATTTAATAAAACAAATTTCTAGATTTTGGGGATTCAAAGAGAGAGAATTTGCTGAAGACACGATAACATTACTTCAATCTTACGATTGGCCAGGTAATATCAGACAGTTGCGTAATGTGATTGAATGGATTATGATAATGAATCCAGCATTTTCTAATGATGATTTGATTATAAAACCTAATATGATACCTTCTGGTATTTTAACAAATACTACAGCGACTCCTCAATTTAGCAATATTTTAGATATGTTATCTTTGCCACTGAGAGAAGCTAGAGAAGTGTTTGAACGTCAATATTTATTAGCACAATTAAATCGTTTTAACTTTAATATATCAAAAACAGCTGAGTTTGTTGGTATGGAACGTTCTGCATTACATCGTAAATTAAAATTATTAAATTTAAATTTTAATAATAAAAATAATCATGAGGATATTAATGATGAAGATTTTGAAGATCATAAATTATGATAATATAAATATTAATCTGACTAGTTTAACTATATTAAAAATTATCATGGCTGTGATAGCGCTTTTTGCATCTGCTAATATAGTAATTCCACTGCAACCTGTACCTATTACTTTTCAAACAGTAGTAGTAAGTTTAATAGCAATGACTTGTTCTCCTTTAGTTGCATTTTTTTCTGTATTTTTTTATTTAATGAGCGGAATATTAGGACTACCTACTTTTGCAAATTTTGGTTCAGGATTTGCACGTTTTTTAAGTCCAAGTTGTGGATATTTAGTGGGTATGATGGTTGCAGCCCCAATCATGAGTATAATTTATAAAAATTATTTTTATAAATCAAATTTACTTTCGATTATTGCTTCTTCTTTAATCGGACATGTTATTATTTATTTGTTTGGAGTAATATATTTATCTAGTTTTATAGGAGTAGAAAAAGCAATATATAGTGGATTTTTAATATATATTCCTTCAGGAATTGTCAAAATTGGAATATTTTCATATTGTTTTTCATATTTAAAAAGAAATCAATGATTAAAATAATACAAATAATTTTCATTTTATTTTCTCTATGTTCATGTACAAAAAGTGATCGTGATATTAATGGTTTGCTTACTGACGCGCAAAGTTTAATAATTAAAAATTATATTATTGAACAAAATATAAACAAAATACAACCAAATATTAAACAAAAATTTGGATTAAATCTTAGAGGATTAAAACTAGCTAATGTTAATTTAGTGTTAGAAGATTTATCAAATATAGATCTTAGTTATTCACAGATTTCAAGAGTTGATTTTACTGGTGCAAATTTTGATCATGCAAATTTAACAAAATCTATGATTCAGGATAGTGATTTTACAGATTCAATATTTTCAAATATATATGCTATATCATCAGATATTCAGGCATCAATTTTTGAGAAAACTACATTATCGAATGTAAATTTTAAATTTGCTAATCTTGATTCAGTAGATTTTACTAAATCTAATTTAAAAGATATTATTTTTGTTGAAAGCAATTTATCAAAAACAATATTTGATAATGCTATTATTAATAAAGTTAATTTCTATAAAGCAAATGCAAAATATTCTTCATTTAAAAATACTATAATTTCTGATAGTATTTTTTATGCTACTGATTTAAGTAATAGTTATTTTAATAAGGCTAATTTAAATAATAATTATAATGAATCAAGTGATTTAACAAATTCTGATTTATCAGACATTAAAATTAATAATTGTAATTATGTTCAAACTGTAATGAATAATGCAAAAATTACAAATGCTTCAATTAAAAATTCATCTTTCAAATCATCTTATTTTAAATCAATCAATTTATTAAATTCTATAATAGAAAATTGTGATTTCAGTTATTCCAAATTTGAAGCTATAATAAAAAAAGTAACTTTACTTTCTACTAATATAGACTCCTCTTCTTTTTATCAGACTAGTATAAATGATTTTAATTTAGATAATGTCAATGCTGAAAATGTTAAGTTTAATAAAACAGCCATTAATAAAGTTAAAGTAAAAAATTCTAATTTTAATAATTCAAGTTTTATAATTAGTAAAATATCTGATTCTAGTTTTATAGGATCTACTATGTTAAATAGCAAAATAGCTAATTCTGAAATTATAAGTTTAACATTTAATAATGTTAATTTAAATAAATCAATATTACAAAATTTAAATGCTACAAATATTAAATTCATATCTAGCAATCTTAAACAAATAGGGTTGATTAAATCAATCATAAATAATATATTATTCAATAATAGCTCTATTATTAATTCTCAAATTAATAATGTAACATTTAATAATTATGATTTTATTAATAATTCAACTATAGTAAATAATATTATATTGGATACACCAGATTTTACACATGAGCAAATTGGGACAATATCATCTATTAAAGAATTAATTTTAACAAAAAATATATCATATATGAACTTATATGGATTAGATTTATCTAATATAAATATAGCTAATGTTACGTTTGATGGATCAATCTTAAATGAGGTAAATTTTTCAAATTCTAAAATATATAATACGAATTTTGATAATACAAATATGAATATGTCTATTGCTACTAATGTAGATTTTACTGGCAGTAGTTTTAAAAATGCAAAAATTAATTTTGCTAAATTTGATAATGTTATATTAAATGAATGCGATATAAATAATGTTGATTTTTTAGGTACTATTATTCAAGTAAAATCTGCAAATAATATAAAATCTGAAAATACCAAAAACTTAATACAGAATTTCAAATTTAAATAAATTACTTAATATGACATTTAATAAGAGTAAATTGAACAATGGTATGAATATTTTGTCATATCAAATGACTAATCTAAATTCTATTGCAATAAATTTAATCGTTGGAGTTGGAAGTAGATATGAGAAACTTCATGAAAATGGTATGTCACATTTTATAGAACATATGTTATTTAAAGGTACATCTAGTCGAACGGCTAAAAATATAGCAGAAGATTTTGATAAATTAGGCTCGATGTTTAATGCTTATACTTCCTACGAAAGAACAGTATATCATATAAAAATATTAAAAGAGAATTTTGAAAAATCATTAGAAATTATTTCTGATGTAATACAAAATTCAACATTTTTAGAAGAAGAGCTACGAAAAGAAAAATTTGTTATAGAACAAGAAATAGCTGCTTCCAATGATAATCCTGAAGAATTAATTAGTGAAAAACTAAAAACTACTGCATTTTTAAATCAACCATTTGGTAGACCAATTGCAGGTACTTTTGAGACTATAAAAAATTTTACACAAGAAGATTTTAAAAAATATATAAATAAATATTATATTCCATCGAATATGTATTTATCTGCTGCTGGAAATATATCTCATGATATTTTAGAATCTGTGGCTGAAAAATTATTTAATTCTAATGTACAATACTCATCAGAAAAAATAGAATATGATAAGGCTATATATAGTCCTGGATATCATTATATTAAACAAGATATTTATCAAACAACTCTTTATATAGCATGGCCAAGCTGTTCTTACCAAGATCTTAAAACATTATATATAGTTAATATTTTATCTATGATTTTAGGTGGTAGCATGTCATCAAGATTATTTCAACGTATTAGAGAAGAATTGGGATTAGCTTACTCAATAGGTAGCTATAATTCATCGGCAAGTGACACTGGTCTTTTAACAATTTATGCATCTACTAGTCATGAAAATTTACCTTTATTGCAAGATGAAATTGTTAATGAAATATTAAAAATTTCTAGTTTTATTTCAGAAACTGAACTTGAAATTACAAAAACACAAATTAGAACAGGTCTTTGTTTTGCTGAAGAAAAATCTACATATAAGTCTGAACAAATATGCAAAAATTATATAATTTTTAATAAATATATTTCTATGGAAGAAATATTAAATATTATATCCACTATAACTACATCTGATGTAATAGATATTGCTAGAAACATATTTGCAAAAAAACCAACATTAGCTATAATTGGTACTAACCCTAATAATATAGATTATAATAATCTATCTGATGAAATAATTTCCAAGATAAAATAATGAAAGAAAAATTATATCAAGGTTCAAGTAAAGCTATTTATAATTCAAATAATGAATATACATTTCTTATGTATTTTTCTGACATGGTTAGGTCTGGTAATGGTAGAATTCTTGAACTGGCAGGTAAAGGTGTGCTGAACAATAATATTTCTACTTTTATTATGACGCACTTAGATTTAATTGGTATTGAAAATCATTTGATTGAAAAAATTAACATGAGAGAGCAATTAATTCAATGTGTTGACGTATTTCCTGTAACTATAACAGTTACATCAGTAGCATGTGGTAGATATGTAACTGACATAGGAATGGAGGAAGGATATGTTTTTGATCAACCTATTATAGATTATAAATTACGAAGTGCTAAATTGAATTATCCTATAATTAATGAATATCAGACTTTACAATTTGGATTTGTAACAACAAAAGAAATGACAGAAATTAAAATTAAAGCTCTTAGAATATATGATTTTTTAAGTGGTTTATTTTTATGTGCTGGAATAAGGCTTGTAGAATGTAATCTAGAGTTTGGAAGAGTTTTTAATGGTGATCAATTTATAACTATGTTAGCTGATGAAATTTCACCAGATAATTGTAGATTATGGAATATGTATGATAATGAAAAAATGGGTTATGAATTGATTGATATAGATCCTAATTTAGCCATTAAGTCTTATCATATGATTGAAGAAATGTTAAAAATAAGAAATAATAATTAATTATGGCACTAATATCTATAAATTTAAATAAAATTACTGAATCTCCAACACTTGCTATTGTTAAAAAAGTGCAAGATTTAAAAAATCGTGGCATAGATATTTTATCATTATCAGCAGGTGAACCTTATTTTGATACACCTATAAACATAAAAAATGCAGCAATAGATGCTATTTTGCTTGGAAAAACAAAATACACAAATGTTGATGGTACTAAAGAGTTAAAGAATGCTGTAAGGCAAAAATATTTAAGAGATAATAATTTGGAATATGAACTTGATCAAATTATTATTTCAAACGGTGGAAAACAAGTAATTTATAATTTATTTATGGCTTCATTAGATGAGGCGGATGAAGTGATTATTCCATCGCCTTACTGGGTATCATATCCAGATATAGTGAAATTAGCAAATGGTAATCCTATTATAGTCCCATGCTCTATTAATCATGGTTTTAAATATGATTTAGCTAGTCTCGCGACTTACATTACGCCAAAAACAAAATGGATTATATTAAATTCACCAAATAACCCAACTGGTTCTGTTTATACCGAATATGATTTACAAAAATTTGCAGAATTTTTAAGAAATTATCCACATGTAAATATAATGTCTGATGATATTTATGAACATATTATTTTCGATAATAAAAAATTTTATAATTTGGCAATAATAGCTCCAGATTTAAAAAATAGAATTTTTATAGTAAATGGAGTTTCAAAATCATATTCGATGACAGGTTGGCGTATTGGATATGGAGTTGGTGACAAAACTTTAATTAAAGCTATGACTATCATTCAATCACAAGCTACTTCAAATCCGTGTTCTATAAGTCAAGCTGCAGCTGCAGAAGCGCTTAATGGACCTCAAGATTTTATTAAATCCAATAATGATGATTTTGAAGAAAAACGTAATATTGCTTTCTCTATATTATCTAAATCTAAATATTTGGAATGTTTTAAACCAGAAGGGGCTTTTTATTTATTCGTAAAATGCCAAAATTTATTTGGTAAAATTACAAAAAATGGAAATATACTAAATAATAGTAATGATGTAGCAGAATATTTGTTAGATCATGCATCAGTTGCAGTAGTACCAGGTTCAGCGTTTGGTGAAGATAATTATTTTAGAATCTCATACGCTACTTCTAGCGAAATATTAACAAAAGCATGTAATAATATAATTACATCAATTAACAATATAAATTGATATATCCCTCCAAATATTTGGAGGGAAGAATAATAAATTACATATTAACTTTAAGTTTTAAATGACCTTGATGAGCTATATAATTTTCAGCTAAATGTATATCATAACCAATTCCATATTCCATAGCACCTGAAGATACTTGGAGAGCAGCTCCAATATTATAATTTAACTTAGCGTTAGTAGTTAATCTTGCAGGTAATGGTACAGCCGAACCATCTAATAATGCTTCCATTTCTATTGGATTATTCTTAAATGCATAACGTGCATTAGCATGTATTTCAGGAGTTAAAATGATATTATTAAATTTACTATCATAAGCAACACTAGCACCAATTAATGCTTCAAATTTATTATTTCCTTTTTTATTAACGGATAAATTTGAATATGTAGTACCAGTTTCCTTATATTGTACATCATTTAATCTAGTATAACGAACGCCAGCAAAAGGAGTTATTGTTAATTTTACATTAGACGGTTTTGCTTGGTATCCTATAATAGATTGAATAGATAATGAACTTGTATCGAAAGTAGCCTTAGCTCTTTCATTTGTATCAATATTTAAAACACGAGTTTCTTCTGAATTAATATTATTCATAGAATATGAAGCAATATTCTTGAAAAAGAAATTATTTGGTAAATGATATGTTCCATATAATGAGAAAGCATGTGATTTAACAGCTGATTCATCGCCGATTTTTACACCATCATATTCAAATGAATTAGATGCATAAGCATAGCTGAGACCAACAGAAAATCTTTCATTAACTAAAAAATCAAATCCAGAAGCTACACCAACAGCGCTGCCAGCATATCCAACATTATTTGATTCAGCAGTTAAAGTTGATTTGCTATAGAATGGAATAGCCCATAAACCAAAATGACGTTTTCTTGTCTCATCATCACCTGATGATACAGCAACAATATTGTCGTTTGTTCGAATATCTACAGGATTATTCATATCACTGATAATATTACTTAACATATTCTCTATCATATCGGTACTCAATGTTGTATCTTGAGCAATAGGTACCATACGATTAATTAGATTAGCCAAAGTATCTTTAGCTTTGGTATTTTCTTCTGTAGTTGAAGTAGAACTTCTTTGAATAGAAGATAATTCTTCTACTAATTGTAATATTTGACGAGCATTACTATCTTCTTTAGTATCAATTAATGTATTTACAACTTTATCAACTGTTTCCTTATTTACTTTTTCCGTTACTATAATTGTTTCTTTAACACCTTTTTCTATATCTTCTGTGATGGATAATGTATAATTCGCTGGATTAAATACTAGTGTTACAAAAGGAGAAGGATTTGTTATTTTCCAACGTTCTTTTGTCTTATCAACAAACGTAGCACCATCTTTTGGATTAATCAATGTATGGTTAAATGATTTCCAATCTTTAATGACAGATACAGTACCTACTGTTATATTAATATCATCAGTATCTGTAAGATTGATGCTCGAACCATTTCCATCAATAATAAATTTTCCTGCAGTCACTTCTTTTTTATCAGCTGACATTCCAACATCTATGGAAAATTTTGTATCTTTTCCAAGATAAGCCTGTCCTATATATGTTAGTGTATTAATTCCAGCATTTAATTCTGTTCCTACACTATAGTTTTTGGCTTCAGCAATATTACCTTTAATAGTTCTATTACCATTTTGAATTTTAATTGCAGCTCCAGAAATATTAAGTTTTTTAGCATAAATATTATCATATAATTCTGCAACATTATTTTTAGTTAAGCTAAATTCATTAATACTTCTGTCTTTTGTACCAATTGGTTTATTTACGACAAGTCTTCCATCAAATGCAAAATCACCATTTTTATCATTAGCCGCTATGATTGCTGTATCCACTACATAATTTCCTTTAAATTTCATAGAAGCGTCTTTTAATGTAGTAAAATCAGTACCAGATATTACAGAATAATTTTTATAAATATTTTTTGTTCCTGGAATTGTGAAACTAGTTCCATTAATAGATGTAAAACTTGCACTACTATTTTCAAGTGCCTTTACTTTATCTGAATATAGATTTCCTAAAACAGAGGCATTTTTATTATTAAAATTCACTTCCTGTAAATTATATCCTTTCTTACCTATAGATCCAGATAAATTAGCGGATTCCCCATTGAAATTTACAATATTTTTACCATTTATATCTGTTTCTACACTAGCATAAATATTGCCTTTTCCAATGTTGAATGTAGAATTATTAGCAGATAATTTTATAATTTTTAACTGCTTATTTTTTGCGCCAACATCTCCAATAGTATCAAATTTTCCGTCAATATCTATAGAATGTATTTTATTACCAGAAGAAGTGATTTTATTACCATTAGCCATGACATATTCGCCTGTAACTTTAAAAACAGATTCACCTCCTTCAATAGCTAATGTAGCTAAATTATTAATATTTCCTTGAACATTGAGACCATTATTAACAGTAACATTACCTAAATTATCTATATTACCAGTTAAATTATTAGAAGTAGCTTCAAATGTTACAGATCCATGACCAGCATTTGCGGTAGTTAAATTTCCAACAAAATCTCTTTTTATAATTGCTTTAGAATTGACTGTACCAAATGTCACTCCTTCAGAAAAATATGAAGCTCCTGCAAATGTAACAGTTTTATCATTTAAAATTTGAATAGAATGATATTTTCTATCATTTGCACCAATTTTCGAGAAACTTGCATTGCGGTTTAATATTATCTTACCTTGTCCATTATTTTCTGTTGTTAAACCATTTTCTGCATATACATCAAAATTAGCATCATTAACATTGATGGTTAAAGTATGATCACCATTAAAATGTAATTGATTTAAACTATTTGCTGCTGTACTGATTATTGTTGCGTCATTAAATTCCATATCATGCGCTATAACAAAAATCCCTTCATTATGTCCATGAACATAATTTAATGGTCTTAGCAAGACTTGTCTTAATATTAATTGACTGTTAACACCACTTGTTTCGAATTTATCTGTAGTAACATTAGCATTTACATCTATATTACCACCAGCTTTAATATTAATTGCTTCTGTTTGAGCGTTTAATAGAATATTACCATTTGTAGCTCTAATATCACCTGTTGTTGTGGTTTGTGAGCCTATTGTTACATTATTTTCAGCTGTGATACCTTGAGCTCCAACATTTAAAGCAGCAGCAGCATTGATTGTTATGTTACCGTTGTTTGCTCTTAACGCAATAGGAGCATTTGTGATAACTGCATTAATAGTTAAATTAGTCGCAGCTTCTATTCTAGTAACATTATTAGCAACAGTAATTGCATGATTGATTTCAATAGCACCAGCTTTGGAGGTTATATTACCTGTAAATACTGAATCACCAGCTCCTGCTGCAATTGTGATATTATTTTGTGCTATAAGATTTTTTGCTAGA